>QNBQ01000071.1 GCA_003645735.1 Candidatus Poribacteria bacterium | reverse complement strand
GGTCGTCATAGCCGAAAGGCCTAAACTGGCCCCCTACATCGATCGGATGAGGGCCAATATAGCCGAGCTTTTGAGGATAGATCCGGGGAGGGTGAGCGTCAAGGCCAAGACGAACGAGGGATTGGGTTTGATAGGCGAAGGAGAGGCCATAGCCGCCTGGGCAACGGTCTTAATCATCGAACGGGGAGAGGTGGGGAGATGAGCTTGAGGATTTACAACACGTTGACCAGACGGAAGGAGGAGTTCAGACCGCTGGAGGAGGGGAAGGTCAGGATTTATTGCTGTGGGCCGACCGTTTACGACTACTTCCACATCGGAAACGCCCGGACGTTCGTCTTCTTCGACGTGGTGAGGCGCTACCTGGAGTTCAAGGGGTATGATGTCAGGTATGTCCAGAACATAACCGACATCGACGACAAGATCATAAACCGGGCGCATGAGATGGGGATCTCCCCTAAGGAGGTGGCCGATCGGTTCACCCAAGCGTATCTGGAGGATTCCCGCTCCCTGCTCATAAAGCCGCCGACCGTCAACCCGAAGGCGACCGAGCACATACCGGATATGATCGAGCTGATAAAGAGGCTGATCGACAAGGGGGCGGCCTACGTGGTGGACGGGGACGTCTATTTTGACGTGAGGAGCTTCCCCGAATACGGGAAGCTTTCGGGCAGGAGCCTTGATGACCTGCTGGCGGGGGCGAGGGTCGAGGTGGACGAGCGTAAAAGGCATCCCGAGGATTTCGCCCTCTGGAAGAGCGCCAAGCCGGGGGAGCCGTGGTGGGAAAGCCCGTGGGGCAGGGGCAGGCCGGGCTGGCACATAGAGTGCTCGGTCATGGCGATGAAACACCTGGGCGAGACGATCGACATACACGGCGGAGGGATCGACCTGATCTTCCCGCATCACGAAAACGAGATCGCCCAGAGCGAAACCGCCACCGGCAAGCCGTTCGCCAGATACTGGATGCACGTTGCTTTCTTAAGGGCGGGCGGCAGGAGGATGGGCAAGTCCGAGGGGAACTTCATATTCGTCAGGGACGCGCTTAAGAGGTTCAAGCCGGAGGCGATAAGGCTGTTTCTTCTTTCGGCCCATTACCGCAGCCCGCTCGACTACACCGAGGAGAGGCTCGCCGAGGCCGAAGGGGCCGTATCGCGGCTCCGCAACTGCCTCCTCAACCTGAAGAGGTTCGGCGCCGAAGGGAAAGTCAAGGGCGAACTGGCCGAGGAGGAGAGGAAATTAGCCGATGCCTTGGAGGAGCTGAAGGGGAAGTTCGAGGAGGAGATGGACGACGATTTCAACACCGCCGGGGCCATAGGGGCGATCTTCGACTTCGTCTCACACGCCAACAAGTTCATAGCGGAGAACCAGGGGAGGTTCACCGACAACGCCAGGGCGCTGATGCGCGAGGCATATGAGACGCTCCTCAAGCTGACGGACGTGCTGGGGATCTATCGGGAGGAGCGGAGGAGCGGCGATGAGGAGCTGATCTCCAAGCTGATCGATCTGATAGTTGAGATCAGGCACGAGGCCAGGCAGCGCAAGGATTGGGCCACGGCGGATAAGATCCGCGACCGGCTCGCCCAGCTCGGCATAAAGCTCCAGGACACCAGGGAGGGAACCATCTGGAGGTTCGAGGATTGAGGAGGGACGAGGATGCCCGTCCCCGATTTCGTGAGGGAGTCCCTCAAAAAGCTGGTCGAGGAGGGCAAGATAGACGATCGGCTCGCCAACGCGCTGCTCTGGATGGTCGACGAGCTTGAAAAGCGGGAGAGCGAGACGAGGGAGGTGGAGAGCGGGTTGAAGGAGCTGATCCAGATCGTCAGGGAGGAGATGAAAGCCGACAGGGAAAGCATGGTCAGGGAGATGAGAACGTTTCAAGAAGGAGTTATGAGGGAGATAGAGGCGCTTCGGAGGGAGATGGATACGCGTTTTCAGGCGGTGGATGCCCGTTTTGAATCGATCGAGGCCAGGTTTAGCTTATGTGGTGGATACCGCTTTGGTTCACGCTTTTCTCAGAGTTTTTGATCGGTCTGCTCAAAATAATCGGAGCTTTGAGGTGAGGTGATGGAGATGGTCGAGGTCAGACAGGGATCGATAACCGATGTGGAGTGTGACGTGGCGGTGGTGAACTTGTTCAGGGGGGTTAAGCACCCCGGAGGGGCCACCGGGGCGATGGACAGGGCCATGAACGGGGCCATAACAAGGGCAATAGCCGATTTCGACGGCGAGCTGGGGGAGTGTCTCGTCCTGGACGGCCAGGGGAGCGTCAAGGCCAAAAAGGTTCTGGTCGTGGGGCTGGGGAGCTCGGCCTCCTTCGGCTACGAGGAGGTCGAGAAAGCAGCCTACGCCGCCGCTAAAGAAGGGCTGAAACACGGCAGGACGATAGCGACCATAATCCACGGAGCGGGGATAGGCGGGCTTGACCCGGTCGAGGCCGCCAAGAGGGTCGCCTCCGGCTCGAAAAAGGCGTTCGAGGAGGCCGGGGCGTCAGATGCGAAGCTGCTCATCGTCGAGTTCAACCCGGAGAAGGCCAAAGCGGTCGAGGAGGCGCTCAAGGGGGGATAAGGGGTGTCCAAGATCCGCCTCGCAATGGCCCAGATAAACACCACCGTGGGCGATATCGAGGGGAACGTCAGGAAGATAAAGGAATACCTCCGCAGGGCGAAGGAGATAGGGGCCGACATCGTCACCTTCCCCGAGCTGGCCATAACCGGCTACCCCCCCGAGGATCTGCTGCTGAAACCCGATTTCATCTCCGCCAACCTCAAGGCGCTTCAAGACGTGGCCGCCGAGTGTAAAGGGATAACCGCGATCGTGGGGTTCGTCGATCGGGGCGAGGACATCTACAACGCCGCCGCCCTCATACACGACGGCCAGCTCAAAGGCGTCTACCACAAGATCCACTTACCCAACCACTCCGCCTTCGATGAGAACAGATACTTTCAAGCGGGGGAGAAGCTTCTGATCTTCTCTCTGAAGGGGCATAAGGCGGCGATCAACATCTGTGAGGATATGTGGTATCCGCAGGGGCCGACGAGGGATCAGTCGCTGGCCGGAGGGGCGGAGCTTATACTGAACATCTCCGCCTCGCCCTATCACGCCGGAAAGGTCCAGGCGCGGGAGAGGATGCTGGCCACCCGCGCCAACGATAACCTCGTATTCGTCGCCTACAACAACCTGGTCGGGGGACAGGACGAGCTGGTCTTCGACGGCGGCAGCGCCGTCTTCAACCAGCAGGGGGAGCTGATCGCCAGGGGTAAGCTGTTCGAAGAGGAGCTTGTGGTGGCCGATCTGAACCTTGAGGAGGTTTTTAAAGCCAGGCTGCACGACCCCAGAAGGCGGATGTGGAGGCCCGAGGCGAGGAGGTCGGATTACGAGATCGAATTCGTGGAGCTTGAGGATCTCCCCTCTCCTCCTAAGAGAGGCGAGATCGTCCCGACCATGCACGATCTTTACGACAGGGTGGAGGAGATCTATAGAGCCCTGGTCCTAGGCACGCGGGATTATTTCCGCAAAAACAACTTCAAACAGGCCATAGTCGGGATGAGCGGGGGGATAGACTCGTCGCTGACGACCGTCATAGCGGTCGACGCCCTGGGCAAGGAGAACGTCCTGGGCGTGTCGATGCCCTCCAGATACTCCTCCATCGGGACGCAGACCGACGCCAGGAAGCTGGCCGAAAACCTGGGGATACGGTTCCTGGTCATACCGATAGAGAAGATCTTCCAGGCCTATCTGGACACGCTGGCGCCCGTTTTCGAGGGATACGAGCCGGACGTGACGGAGGAGAACATACAGGCCAGGATAAGGGGCAACATATTGATGGCGCTCTCCAACAAGTTCGGCGCCCTGGTGCTTTCGACCGGCAACAAGAGCGAGGTGAGCGTCGGATACTGCACGCTTTACGGCGACATGGCAGGCGGGTTCTCCGTCCTGAAGGACGTGCCGAAGACGCTGGTCTACGAGCTTGCCGAATACCGGAATAAAGTAGCGGGATACGACCTGATCCCCCGGACGGTCTTCACCAGGCCGCCTTCAGCCGAGCTCAGGCCCAATCAGAAGGACAGCGACTCCATCCCCGAATACTCCATCCTCGACCCGATCCTCCACGCCTACGTCGAGGAGGACAGGAGCGTCGATGAGATCGTCGAGATGGGCTTCGACAGGGAGGTGGTTTTGGAGGTCATCCGGATGGTCGATAGGAACGAGTATAAACGGCGTCAGGCCCCGCCCGGCATAAAGATAACCCCCAGGGCCTTCGGCAAGGACAGGAGGATGCCCATAACCAACCGATACATCCCGAAGGGGTGAGGATGGGGATCGCCTATGCCGCCGTTAAGATCAAAAAGTTCCGCGATGAGGCGGAGCCTATAGAGCTGATGATGAAGGTCGACTCCGGAAGCCTCATGCTGACCATCCCCGAATGGGTGCAGCGCGAGTTCGATTTCCCCCTCGTCAGGAAGGAGAGGGTCAGGTTCGCCGACGGCAGGACGGCGGAGCTGGATGTGGTCGCCGACGTCGAGCTCGAGGTGTGCGGCAGAAGGGGCGTCTTCGAGGCGCTGGTGCTGCCGGGCAGGGAATATGGTCTTTTGGGGGCGGTTGTGATGGGGGTTCTCGATCTGATCCTGGAGCCGAGGGAGCTTAAGCTATACCCCAACCCCTGTTCGCCTGAGATGCCGATGACCGAGCTGGAGTGAGCGGATGAGGGGTTTTAAGCCGGTTCTGCTCTTCATCTTCTTCGTCTCGGGCGCGGCCGGGCTGGTGTATGAGGTGATCTGGACGCGGATGTTGACGCTGGTCTTCGGCAGCACCGTCTACGCCACCTCGACCGTGCTTACGGCCTTCATGGGCGGCCTCGCCCTCGGGAGCTTCTACCTCTCCAGGAAGCTGGAGAGGTTTGAAAAACCGCTCATCACATACGCCGGTCTGGAGATAGGGATAGGCGTCTTCGCCCTCCTCTTCCCCCTCATCCTGAAGAGCCTCGCATCCGTCTACGTCTCGCTGCACAGGACGTTGGACGTCTCGTTTTACGCGATCTCGCTCATCCGGTTCGCCCTCGCCTTCCTAGTTCTGCTCGTTCCGACGACCCTGATGGGCGCCACGCTGCCGATCATAAGCAGGGGAGCCGTTTCAAAACTGGAGAGCGTGGGATGGGACGTCGGTGGGCTTTACTCGGTCAACACCTTCGGGGCCGTCTGCGGGACGGTCGCGACCGGCTTCGTCCTGATAAGGGCGTTGGGCGTGAGGGAGACGCTGATCCTCGCCGCCTTCCTGAACTTCGGCGCAGCCGTCGGAGCCGCTTTGCTTCAGAGGGGACTTCCTCCCCTGAGGGTTTCGACGCATCGGGATGAGAAAGCCGAGGTTCGCCCCTCCTCCGCCAGGAGGCTTGTCCTTTGGGCCGTTGGGATATCCGGCTTCTGCGCCCTATCGTATGAAGTGCTCTGGACAAGGGTCCTGGTCTTCTTCCTGGGCAGCACGACCTACGCCTTCTCGACGATGCTCGCCTCCTTCCTCCTGGGGATAGCCGTCGGGAGCTTCGTCTTCTCCAAGGCAGCCGATAAAACCCCTAAACCGCTTCTCCCGCTCGGGCTGCTCCAGGTCGGCATCGCCGTCTCGGCCATCCTGTTGCTTCCCCTCTTCGGCGAGATCTACTCGATAGGCGCCCTCTTCAAGAGGCCGACCTGGTTCAACTTCATCATGGGGAAGTTCACGCCGGCTCTGTCGATGATGTTCGTCCCGACCTTCATGATGGGCGCCGTCTTCCCATTGGCGGTCAAGGCGTTCGTGTCGGAGTTGCCGCATCTGAGCGGGCAGGTCGGGACGGTTTACGCGTCCAACACGCTCGGCTCTATACTCGGATCGTTCACATCGGGCTTCGTTCTGATCCCGCTTTTAGGGATACAGCGGGGCGCTTTGGCGATCGCCCTCGTCAACGGACTTCTGGGGATCTGGCTGATCCGAAAGGAGGGGGTCCGCCCCAAACAGCTCGCCCCCGCTCTCATCGTTCTGCTCGGGTTGGAGGGGATTTTCATCCCCGTCAGCCACAAGCCCATAGTCCTGAAGAGCGCCATATTCAGGTATCAGCATCCCAACGCCAAGCTGCTATTCTATGAGGAGGGCGTGGACGCGACCGTGACCGTTTTGGAGGACGAGGACGGGACGAGATCGCTATACGTCGACGCCAACCGCGCCGCCGAGGACTCGAGATGGGACTCCCCCTCCCACAGGGTGATAGCCCACCTCCCCCTGCTGCTTCACCCGAACCCCAGGAGGGCGTTGGTGGTGGGCGTCGGGATGGGCCTGACCACCTATTCGGTCACCCAACACGGGGTTGAGGTGGACGCCGTGGAGATCTCCCCCGGGGTGATCAAGGCCGCCGAGAGGTTCTTCACCCACGTCAACAAAAACGTCTTCAAAAGCCCGCTGGTCCACCTCTTCATAGAGGACGGCAGGAACTTCATCCTGACGACCGATCGGAAATACGACATGATCTCCACCGGTATAATCCACCCCCTCGTCAGCTCGGGCAGCTCGAACATCTACAGCAAGGATTTCTACGAGCTGTGCAAACGGATACTGACGGAGAACGGGGTGATGTGCCAGTGGGTGCCGCTCCACAGGCTGCCGCTGGATCAGTTCAAGATGGTGATCCGAACCTTCATGGAGGTCTTCCCCCACACCACCCTCTGGTATAAGTTCACGCCCGACTTCGTCATCCTGATAGGCACCCGAAAACCGCTCAGGATCGATTTCAAGGATTTCGTCAAACGCGCCTCCGCCCCGGGCGTGAGGGAGGGGCTGGAGCACGACGATCTGGACGCCTACTCGTTGCTCGACTCGTTCATGATGGACGAGGAGGCGCTGAGGAGGTTCGTCGGGGAGGGGGAGATCCACACCGACGACCACCCCCGCCTGGAGTTCTTCGGGCCGGGGCTGATGGAGACGACCGCGGAAAACCTCATCGCCATGAAGCCTTTCAGGCGGAGCGTCATACCCTACCTGGTCAACTACGGCGATACCCCCGAGGAGAGGAGGGAAGTTGAGGACAAGCTGAGCAGGTATTTCAAGGCCACCCAGCTCTTGATCGACGCCCAGATCGCCTACGCCAAGGGGCAGTTCGAGAGGGCTGCCCAACTCGCCTACAAGGCCTGGCGGATGAACCCGCTGGACGGGACCATCAGGTTCAACATGGAGGTGGCCAGGGAGATCGCCCTCTCCAACATAGACGCCCAGCTTGAGG
>QNBQ01000070.1 GCA_003645735.1 Candidatus Poribacteria bacterium | reverse complement strand
TCCTCTGCTTTCTGAGCCAGTTTGTCAGCTCGCGCCTCACCCTTTCGGAGAGGATGATCGATTTTATCTCCTCCTTGACCTCCTCGAAGCTTTTCAGGCGGCGCGGTTTTCTGTCGATCAGCTTCCCCCCGAGATGAAACGGCTCATCGGCTCGATGAGGGAGGGGGAGTGGGGAGGGCCGGTCGAGACGCCCGCCGGATACGTCATCGTGAAGCTGATCGACAGAAAACCGCGCCGCCTGAAAAGTTTTGACGAGGTCAAGGAGGAGATAAAATCGATCATCCTCTCCGAGAGGGTGAGGCGCGAGCTGACAAACTGGCTCAGAAAGCAGAGGAAGGAGGCCGACATCAGGATAATCGAGCCGAACTTGAGGTGAGGGGATGGAGGTTTTGAAGGGGTCGATCGAGAGGATCGTTTACGTCAACGAGGAGAACGGCTATACGATCGCCCGGTTCAGCTCGCCCGATTTCCCCTTCGAGCTGATAACCGTCGTCGGCAACCTCGCCTCGGCCTACCCCGGCGAGCACATGATCCTCAAGGGGTGGTGGGTCAACAACCCGAAATACGGCAGACAGTTTAAGGTGGTCGAGTATGAGACGGTGATGCCGGCCACGGTCGTGGGGATCAAGAAATACCTGGGATCCGGGCTGATAAAGGGGATAGGGCCGATCATGGCGGCCAGGATCGTTGAGAGGTTCGGCCTTCAAACCCTGGATGTGATAGAGAACGAACCGGAGAAGCTGCTTGAGGTTCCGGGGATAGGCCCGAAGCGGCTGAAGAGGATCGTCAAAGCGTGGGAGGAGCAGAGGGAGATAAAGAACATCATGCTTTTCCTCCAGTCGCACAACGTCAGCACGACGTTCGCCGTGAAGATCTACAAGGCCTACGGGGACGAGGCGATCAAGATCGTCAGGGAGGATCCTTACAGGTTGGCCAGGGACATCTACGGAATAGGGTTCAAAACGGCGGATAAGATCGCCCAGTCGGTGGGGGTGGCGAAGGATTCGATATCGAGGGTTATGGCGGGGGTGAGCTATGTCCTGAGCGAGAGGGCGGACGACGGACACGTCTACCTGCCGATGGATGAGCTCATTAGGTGGAGCGTTGAGGCGCTGGAGGTGGAGGAGGGGAGGGTGAGGGAGGCGGTTAAAGCCCTGGCCGAGAGGGAGGAGGTCTTCGTGGAGGGCGAGGCGGTCTATTTGGCCCCGTTTTACCGGGCGGAGGCGGGGGCTGCCAGGAGGTTGGCCGCGCTGTTGAGGCATCCCGGGTTCTCCCTGTCCGGCTCCGCGATCGAGCTGGCCATAAGGAGGGTGGAGGGTAGGATGGGGGTTAAGTTCGCCCCCGAGCAGAGGGAGGCGATAAGGAGGGCCGTGAGCGAGAAGGTTTTGATACTGACGGGAGGGCCGGGCACCGGCAAGACGACGGCCACGGTCGGGATGATCGAGCTTTTCGAGGAGGCCGGTCTCAAGGTCGCCCTCGCCGCCCCGACCGGTAGGGCCGCCAAAAGGCTCTCCGAAACGACCGGAAGGGAGGCCAAGACGATCCACAGGCTCCTCGAGTTCTCGCCCGACGCCGGCTTCAAAAGGGATCAGGACAACCCCCTGGAGGTCGACGTCCTGATAGTCGACGAGACGTCGATGGTAGATATCCTGCTCATGAACGCCCTGCTGAAGGCGCTTCCCCTCAACGCGAAGCTGATACTCGTCGGGGACGTCGATCAGCTGCCGGCGGTGGGGGCGGGAAACGTGTTGAGGGATCTGATCGGCTCAGGCGTCGTGCCGGTGGTGAGGTTGACACAGATCTTCCGCCAGGCCCGCAACAGCATGATCGTCACAAACGCCCACAGGATAAATAAGGGGCTGATGCCGATCCTCAAAGGGCCGAAGGATAGGGATTTCTTCTTCATCGAGGAGGAAGAGCCGGAGAAAGCGGCGGAGACGGCCATCGACCTGTGTTGCCGAAGGCTGCCCGGCTACTACGGGTTCGATCCCGTTGACGACATCCAGCTCATAGCCCCGATGAAGAGGGGCATCTGCGGGGTGGACAGGTTCAACGATCTGCTCCAGAGGACGCTCAACCCCGCCGGGGAGACCATCCCCCGTTCAGGCAGGAATTTCAAGCTGGGCGACAAGGTCATGCAGGTCAGGAACAACTACGAATACGAGGTTTTCAACGGGGATATAGGGCGGATAAGAGGGGTCGACCTGATCGAGCAGAGGGTGAGGGTCGTCTTCCCCGAAAAGGCGGTGGATTACGATCTGGCCGATCTCTCCGAGCTGACGCTCGCCTACGCCATAACCGCCCACAAATCCCAGGGGAGCGAGTATCGGGCCGTGGTCATCCCGCTCGTCACCCAGCATTACGTCATGCTCCAGCGAAACCTGCTTTACACGGCCATCACCAGGGCCAAGGAGCTGGTCGTCATAGTCGGATCGAAGAGGGCGGTGAGGATCGCCGTGAGGAACAACAGGGTGTCCAAAAGATACACCCGCTTGGCCGAGAGGGTTAGAGAAGCCGTGAGGTCGGGGGAGGCGATCGAGGATCTGAAAGGTCAGCTCATGCTCTGGTGAGGGCAATGAGAGGGGGCAAGGAGATAAGGGTGGCCGTCGCGGTCGAGCCTCATATATCGGCTGAGATCTCGAGGATGCTTGAGGGGAGAGTTGATGAGCTCATCCCGGTTGAGGAACCCGAGAGGCTGCTCGACTTGATCCGGCGGCACGGCCCCGGCGTCCTGATCTTCAGGCCGGCGATATTGAGGGACAACCCGGAGGTCATCGGGAGGGCGAGGAGGATGGGCGTGGGGACGATCGCTCTGCTGACCGAAGAGGAGGCGGGGAGGATTAACAGGGTCGAGTCGGACGACTTCATCCTGATAGACCCCTCCAAATCCCCTCCCTGCAGCCCCGTCGAGCTGATCCTCAGGATCAGGTCGCTCCTCAAGGAGGAGGACTCGATAAGGATAGGCGATCTCGAGATCATCCCCTCCAGATACGAGGTGAGGGTGAAGGGGAGACGCGTCGTCCTGACGCTAAAGGAATACGAGCTTTTGAAGTTCCTCGCCACCCACCCCGAAAGGGTGTTCACGAGGGAGTTCCTGCTGAGCGAGATCTGGGGGTATGACTATTTCGGCGGCACCAGGACGGTGGACGTGCACATAGGGAGGCTGAGGTCGAAGCTCGACATGGAGAGGCCGATCATAAAAACGGTCAGAGGGGTGGGCTATATGCTCACGCTTGAGGAGGACGAGGGCGGGAGTCGGAGATGATCCTGTAAAGCTCCGCGCCCTCGTCCTTCGAAACCCTTCCCTCGGGGACCCTGATCACCTGGACGGTCAGCTTCCCCTTCGTCCCGAAATCGATCGTTATCAGGTCGCCCGGCTTGACCTTCCTGGCCGCCTTGGCCCTCTGCCCGTTGACGGAGACCAGCCCCTGATCGCAAAGCTCGTTGGCGAGCGCCCGCCGTTTTATGATCCTGGAGACCTGTAGGAACTTGTCCAGCCTCATCTCCCGTCAGGGCTGGGGCGTATCGATCAGGCCCTCGGTGGGCCGGTGGACCGGTATGAAATCGAACTTCTCCGGCTCCTCCTTCGCCTTGAGCGGCGGCTCCCTGAGGGCTATCCTGAAGGCCTCTTCGGCCCGCTCCACGAAGTGAAACTTGAGCGTCTTCCTGATCTCAGGCGGTATCTCGACCATGTCCTTCTCGTTATCCTTCGGGAGGATGATGTGTTTGATGCCGGCCCTGTGCGCCGCCAGCACCTTTTCCTTCAGCCCGCCTATGGCGAGTATCCTACCCCTCAGCGTTATCTCGCCGGTCATCGCCACGTCCCTGCGGACCGGCCTGGAGGTGAGCGCGGAGAGGATGGCGGTGGCGATCGTTATGCCCGCCGACGGCCCCTCCTTGGGGACGGCCCCCTCGGGGACGTGGATGTGGATGTCGATCTTCTTGAAGTCTATCTCCTCGGGGACGCCCAGCTCGGAAGCCTTCGACCTTATGAAGCTTAGGGCGGTCTGGGCCGACTCCTGCATCACATCCCCCAGCTGGCCGGTCAGCACAAGCTTGCCCTCGCCCTTCATCGTCGTCGCCTCGACCGCTATGATATCCCCACCCACCTGCGTGTAGACAAGCCCCGTCGCCACCCCGACCTCATCCCTCTCGTTCGCCTTGTTGTATGAGAACTTGGGAACGCCCAAGTATTTGGGGATGCTTTTGGCCGTCACCTTAACGGGCTTGTCCAGCTCGCCCTTCCGAACGATCTCCTTGGCCACCTTCCTGCAGATGGAGGTTATCTCCCTCTCCAGGTTCCTGACGCCCGCCTCGCGGGTGTATTCCCTGATTATCCTGTAGATCGCCTGATCGGTTATCTTGACCTTTTTCTCGTCCAGGCCGTGTGCCTTGAGCTGCTTGGGGATGAGGAAATATTTGGCGATCTTGTGCTTCTCGTATTCGGTGTATCCGGGTATCTCGATGACCTCCATCCTGTCCAGCAGCGGCGGGGGGATGGCGTGTTTGTAGTTGGCGGTGCAGATGAACATCACGTCCGAAAGGTCGAACTCGACGTCCAGGTAGTGATCCCTGAAGGTGCTGTTCTGCTCGGGGTCGAGCACCTCGAGCAGCGCGGCGGCGGGATCCCCGCGGAAGTCGACGCTCATCTTATCGACCTCGTCCAGCAGGAAGACGGGGTTCTTCGACTTGGCCTCCCTTATCCCCTGGATGATCCTCCCGGGCAGCGCCCCGACGTAGGTGCGGCGGTGTCCCCTTATCTCGGCCTCATCCCTGACCCCGCCCAGCGACATCCTGACGAAGTTCCTGCCGGTGGCCCTTGCGATCGATTTGGCCAGCGAGCTTTTGCCGACGCCGGGCGGCCCCACGAAGCAGAGGATAGGCCCCCTGAGCTTCTTCACCAGCTTCAAAACCGCGAGATACTCCAATATCCTCTCCTTGACCTTCTCCAGGCCGTAGTGATCCTCGTCCAGTATCCTGGCCGCCTCCTCTAGGTCGATCTTCGTCTCGGTGTAGACCGACCAGGGGAGGGAGATGAGCCAGTCGATGTAGTTGCGGATGACGGCGGTTTCGGCGGACATGGGCGGCATCTGCTCCAGCCTCTCCAGCTCCTTCAAGGCCTTCTCCTCAACCTCGGGCGGCATCTTGGCCTCTTTGATCTTCCTGCGCAGCTCGTCTATCTCCGTCTCCTCTTTGCCGCCGCTCAGCTCCCGCTTTATCGCCTTCAGCTTCTCCGTCAGGTAATACTCCCTTTGGTTCTTCTCCATCTGCTTCCTGACCTTCTCCTGGATCCTCTCCTCGAGCTCCAGTATCTCGATCTCCGTCTGCAGCAGCACGAGCAGCGTCTGTAGCCTCTCCTTGGGGTCGATCGCCTCAAGGATCTTCTGCAGCCCGTCCGGCTTTATGGTGGTGTTGACGGCTATCAGATCCGCCAGCCTCCCCGGGTGCTCCTCCTTGTAGACATACATCAACAGCTCGGCGGGGACCTTCTTGCTTTTCTTGGCGAAGGTCTCGAACATCGAGATCGCCCTCTTCATCAGGGCGATCGTCACGTTGTCCTTCTCCCCCGGCTCCTCCACGGGGACGACCTTCGCCTGGAAGAACTCCTCCCCGGCTATGATCTCCTTCACCTCGGCCCGGGCGAACCCCTCGATCATTATCCTTATCGTCCCGTCGCCCGGGTCGAAGGACTCAAGTATCCTCGCTATCGTCCCGACTTTTATGAAGTCCTCAGGCGACGGATCCTCCTTGTTCTCCTTCTGGGGCAGGAGGAGGATCCTCTCGTCGTTTAAAAGCGCGTATTTGACCGCGTTTACGTCCCTGGGACGGGTCGGGATCAGGGGGGTTCGCATCCTGGGGAAGATGACCTTCTCCCTAAGCCCGAGGACGGGCAACACCAGATAATTCCTTCTCCTCGGCACGCTCCTCTCCTTCTTGACCAACATGGATATCACGCCCTTTCAGGCGGTCATCGCCTCTTTTTCGTCGAACACGAAGATCGGCTCCTCCCCCTTGGTTATGACCTCCGCCGTTATTATGCACTCCTTGACCCCTTTGAGGGAGGGGAGCTTATACATGACGTCCAGCAGGGCGTTTTCGAGTATCGATCTGAGGCCCCTCGCGCCGGTCCCCCGCCTTATCGCCTCCTTGGCTATGGCGCGCAACGCGTCGTCCCTCACCGTCAGCTTAACCCCCTCCATCTCGAAGAACTTCGCGAACTGTTTCACGACGGCGTTTTTCGGCTCGACCAGTATCCTCATCAGCGCTTCCTCGTCCAGGTCGTCCAGCGTGGCTATGACGGGGAACCTGCCGACGAACTCGGGGATGAACCCGTATTTGACCAGATCCTGGGGCTGGACGTGGGAGAGGATCTCGCCTATCGTCTTTTTGCGGTTGACGGAGAGGTCAGCGCTGAAGCCGATCGTCTTCCTGCCCAGCCTCTGCTCGATGATCTTATCAAGCCCGTTGAACGCGCCGCCCGCGATGAAGAGTATTTTCGAGGTGTCTATCTGGATGAACTCCTGCTGCGGGTGTTTCCTGCCGCCCTGAGGCGGGACGTTGGCGATCGTCCCCTCCAGTATCTTCAACAGAGCCTGCTGGACGCCCTCCCCCGAGACGTCCCTCGTGATGGAGGGACTGTCGCCCGATTTGCGGGCGATCTTATCGATCTCATCGATGTAGATTATCCCCCTCTCAGCGGCTGAGATGTCGTAGTCGGCGGCCTGGATCAGCCTCAGCAGGATGTTCTCCACATCCTCCCCGACGTATCCCGCCTCCGTCAGAGGGGTGGCATCCACTATCGCGAAGGGGACCTTCAGGAACTTGGCCAGCGTCTGGGCCAGCAGGGTCTTTCCGGTGCCGGTGGGGCCTATGAGCATTATGTTGCTCTTCTCGAACTCCACGTCGTCCGTTTTGGGCGCTTTGATCCGCTTGTAGTGGTTGTAGACGGCCACGGCGAGGATCTTCTTAGCCCTCTCCTGGCCGATGACGTATTGGTCGAGGAACTCCTTTATCTCCTGAGGGGTGGGCAGTTCGAACTCCTCCTGCTCCTCCTGTTCCTCCTCGCCAAGGTCGTCGGCGAGGATGTCGTTACACAGCTCAACGCACTCGTCACAGATGAAAACCCCCGGCCCGGCTATCAGCTTCCTGACCTCGTCCTTGGACTTGCCGCAGAAGGAGCACCTCAGTTCTCCGTCGTTCATTCCGACCCCTCCCTAGGGATGTCAAGCCTTGAGCTGACGACGTGATCTATGATCCCGTATTCCTTGGCCTGCTCGGCCGTCATGTAAAAGTCCCTTTCGACGTCAGCCTC
>QNBQ01000069.1 GCA_003645735.1 Candidatus Poribacteria bacterium | reverse complement strand
TCCTCAGCGTATCTCGCCAGCTCCTCCATCGCTCCCACCACCTCCGGATCGCCCTGTTGATACCTGAACTTCACATCCCTATGAACCCTCCCCGACTCGCTCGGCTCCCTGCCGTAAGCCAGCACCAACGGCGGCATCAGATCCGAATCGATATACTCATAGCGCCCATATCCCCGACTTTCCATCAGCTCCTTTGAGAAGTCCATGTAAACCGTCCCGCCGTAAACCTGCACGACCCTGTCCTGCAGCCCCGCGCTTATCTCGAGCTCCTCCGTCTCGACGGAGAGGATCAAATTCGGCAGTATGTGTTTCGGTATGGCGGCGTATGAGAGGCCGTAGAACCTCATGAGGGCCTTAATCGCGGCTGTAATTATCGCGCTTGATCCCCCCAGCCCCACCTGGCGCGGGATGTTCGTGTCGTATTTAATGGTGAAGTTCTTCTCCTCGAGGGGGATATCGTGCTTATCGCAGAACTCCTTGAACTTCTTACAGGCGGCGAAAAGCAGCCTCAAACCCCCGTAATACCCGTCGCGCGTCGCCACCTCATACAGCTCTTTGAGGCTTGAGAACTCGACCGGGTCGTAGATCCTGTGAGGGATGATCTGGAGGGTGGGGCTTTCCCAAAGGGTGACCTCGGCGAAGAAGTTCGTTATCGCGCTCGAGATCGTCTTCCCGTAAAACCCGTCCGATGGGTTTCCCATGAACCCTATCCTTGCGTATGCCACCTCGTGGATTATCATCGCCTCACCCCGCCGCTCAAGCTCACCTGCCCAAAGCCCTTGATTTGACCTCGGCCCAGATCATCACGAGCATCCCTTTGGGCGAAACCGGAACCCTCTGTGGTGAAAGGATGAGATCGGCCAGCGGCTCGGCCCTCTTGCCGAAGACGATGGCCCTGGAGGCGAACCCGACCCATCCCCCCTGGCAATCGCACGTATCGGAGTCGTTGACGATTATCGACCATCCTAGCTTGTAGTTCGCCTCCAGCTTGGCGGGGGCGATGTCATCTTTCGGGACGCGGATCTCGTAGTAGGTCTTCTTCGCCGCCTCGTCCCTCACGACGGCGTATTCCGAGCTCTCCCCTTTGGAGGCGGGGTTTACGAACCACCTCCAGACCTGAGGTTTCCCGGCGGCCAGGGCGTATCCATATTCGTAACAGTTGCCGTTGTGAACCTTCTTCTCCCCTGTGGGATCGATCGTGAACTGTATCCCGTCCCCCGCGTATATCTGCGCCCCGGATTTGGTGTTCTGGTGTTTATCGTCGGTCACCTCGACCGCGACGTATAGGTTGTCCTCATCCCACACCACCCACCACGTGGCGCTCAGATCGGACTCCCCGTTGTAATCCTCGCCGAGCGGCTCCCAAAAATCCTTTCCCAAGAAAACCCCCGGCGCGAACCTCCAAGCCATGTCGTTCAGCTTCCCGTCGATCTTCGGCTTGAACTTCCCCACATATAACGCCTCATAGGCGCATTCCGGTTTATTTCCGTCTTGGAGACAATCCTTTGGAGGGGAAGCGACCTCCCCCCAGATCGCCCCCGCTCCGAGCAGGAAAAAGCCAACGGTCAAAACAAACCCCCTCATCATCTTTACCTCCCGTGTGGGATATCGCCCCTCCGATCGGTTCCGGGGGCGGTTCAGAAGGAATACATCCCCTTGCTCGCCTCTTCGTATTCGATGTTGAGCGGATCCGTGGAGAGGAAGAGCTGCTGGCAAGGCTCGTAAACCTGGATATAGCTCCAGTTGACGCCGCAGAGGATCTTCCGTTCGTTGGCGAGCCTCACGAACTTCCCCCTGTGCCACGCCCTGGTGGTTTTGGGCGGGTTGCGCATCGCGTGCTCTATCGCTTTATCGTCCGCTATCCTCTCGACCTTCCCCTCCCGTTCGAGCAGGTAATACAGCCCCTCGGTTCTCCTGATGTTGTGATACTGAAGGTCGAGCCTCTGAACCCTGGCGTCATCCCACCTGATCTTACGCTTGTTGACGTATGCGTCGATGAGCCGCTTCTTTATCACCCAATCGATCTCCCTGTCAAGCTGCATCGGGTCTTCTTCCAGCGCGTCCAGCACGTAGCTCCATTTCCTGAGGATATCCTCGCACATCGGGTCCAGCTCCTCCGTTTCGAAATATCTGTAGGCGGCCTCCAGATAATACCGCTGAACCTCTATGGGGGTGACCTTCTTGCCGCTTTCCAGCTCTATGGGCTTTTTACAGGTCAGATCCTCGGAGATCTGCTGGATCGCCTTCACGGCGTCGTAGAGGGCCATCCGTTTGTCCAGGAAGCCGTCCTCTATCATCCTGAGGACGATGTGAGTGGTCCCCACCTTGAGATAAGTGGTGAACTCGGACATGTTCGAATCGCCTACGATGACGTGCAGCCTGCGGTATTTCTCCCTATCGGCGTGCGGCTCGTCCCTGGTGTTTATGATGCCGCGGGCGGTGGTAGTGGCGATCGAGATGTCCTCCCTTATGTGCTGGGCGCGTTGGGAGATCGAATACCCGCCCCTCAAGCTGCTTTTGACCTTGCCGGCGCCCGTGAAGATCTGTCTGGTGACGAAGAAGGGGATGAGCTGGGTGGCCAGCTGTCTGAGGCTCACCCTTCGATCCATGAGGTAGTTCTCGTGACAGCCGTAGGTGTTGCCGCGGGAGTCGGTGTTGTTTTTGAATATGGAGATCTTGTGGTTGAACCCGTCCCTCTGCATCGCCTTCTCAGCTCTTATCATCAGCTCCTCCACTATCCTATCGCCCGCCTTATCGTGCACGACCAGGTCGTAGACGTTGTCGCACTCGGGGGTGGCGTATTCGGGGTGACATCCTATGTCCTGATAGAACCTCGCGCCGTTCTCCAGAAAGACATCCGGATACATCCTCCCGGAGGTTATCCCCCTGAAAAGGTAGGTCACGGCCTGTTGGATCGGGAGGGGCCTGCCGCCCCTGTGGAGCGGCATACATATGATGCCGTATTCGTTTTCAAGGCCGAATATACGCCGTTTCATGACAGGATCTCAGCCACCTTTTCCTTTGGGATCCTCTTAAACTTCCTCCTCCCCCTGTTCCTGTCCAAGACGGCCACCTCCAGGGTCTCGGAGGTGAGCTTCCTGTCCTGATCGATGCTTCCCAACCCCTCAACCGCCAGCTTTATCGCCTCCTCAAGTGTCATTTCCTCGGCGTATTTTTTCCGGATGAACTCCTTTATCTCCTCGGCGTGGCCGCCGATGGAGGCGACTTTCCTCTCATCCCACATCGTCCCGTCGAAGGAGATGTGGAATATCCTGTTCTCCTCGGGGGTGTCGCCGACCTCCGCCAGCAACAGCTCGACCTCGAGCGGCTTGGCGTCTATCCGCCTGAAGACCTCCCCTATCCGCTGTGAAAGCAAGGTGGCCAGCCATCTGGCGTTGACGTCCTCGCGGCTGTATGCGAACCCCTTAACCTCGCACTGGTAGATCCCGGCGGCCCTGAGCGGCTCTATTTCGGGATACATCCCGACGGCGGCCAGGGCGATCCTGTCGTATATCTCATGAATCTTGTTCAGCGTGGCGCTGATGTTTTCGGCCACGAAGACGATCCCGTCCTTGTATTCCAGCGCGACGACGTCCTTGCCCCTGGCTATCCCTTTCCGGGCGTAATTGGCCTTATCGGCCATTATCTGTTCGGGGGAGACGTAAAACTGCATCAGCTTTCCCTCCCGGCGTTTTCGGCTTTGAGGCGGTTTATCAGCTCGTCGAACAGGGCAGCCACCTCATCGTCGCTGACGGTCTCGGTCCCCTCGGCGGTTATGAGCTTGATGGTGGGGTAGATGCCCCTGACGAAGTCCGGCCCGCCCGTGGCTATGTCCTCATCGGCGGCGTCCCAAAACGCCTCAACAGCGGCCCTCAGAGCCGAGTCCCTGTCCATGCCGGGCCTATAACGCTTCTTCAGCGTCCCCCTCGCGTCCTTGCCGCCCGATCCTATCGCGTGGAAGTCGGTCTCCTCATACCTGCCGCCGGTTATGTCGTATTTGAATAT
Organism: Candidatus Poribacteria bacterium; assembly: GCA_003645735.1. GTDB lineage: Bacteria > Poribacteria > WGA-4E > B28-G17 > B28-G17 > B28-G17. Next base: position 3,310 of record QNBQ01000069.1, on the reverse strand, counting down.
CCTCCCCTCCTTCCGTTTGAAATCATACCCGGCGAATATCGGGATGACGACCAGCCCCTGCATCGCCGCCTGAAGGTTCGACCTTATCAGTGTGGAGAGGAAGTTCGCCTTTCCCTCGAAGCTGAGAGGGGTTCCCTCTATCCTCTCGTGGTATTCGACCTGCACCTGAAATATTTTGGCCACCTCGATGGCCGGCCCGGCTATGCCGGCGACCGCTATTGCCGAGTAATCGTCGATCGAAAATACCTTCTCTATCCTCCTTTCCCCCACTTGATACCCTTCAACCGCCCTTCTATCCCCGCCGATGAGAACCCCATCCTTGTATTTGAGGGCCAGGATCGTGGTGCCTTGGAGGAGGGCCGATGGATCCAATCTCTCGGAGGCGAGGTGGCTGAAATCGGGGAGCAGGTGAGGATGATAGCGCCTTAACATCTCGAGGAAGTCGGAGCTCACGGGGCCCAGCAGGAAGTCCGTCATTTCACTCTCCGCCGCGCTGAATGTAGTTCTCGATGAACTCCTCCGAGTCCTCCTCAAGGATCTCATCGATCTCGTCCAAGAGCTTATCTATATCCTCCTTCAGCTCCTGGGCCTTTTCCCCGGCCTTGGGGTTGCCCTTTGCCTCCTCCGCCTTCCTCTCCTCCTTGTCCTTGTAGGTCTGTTTCCTGTCCCGCGAAGGCATTCAATTCACCCCCCAGTAGCCCCTGACAGTTCGTCAAAGAATTTTACCAATTCATCGGCTGTTTTGCAACTTTCGAGCAGCTCCCCCACTAGCTCCTTCGTCCCCTTGCAGGGGTCCTGCATGTAGATCTTATTGAGGGGGGAGGACTCGTCGAGGTCGAAGACGATCGAGTTCCAGCTGACGCTGTGTATTTGATCCGGGTATTTTTTGAGACACATCCCCCTGAAGTAGGCCCTCGTGTCCTCGGGCGGCTCGGTTATCGCCTCTATCTCCTCGCCGGGCCGCAGTATCCGCTCCACCTGACCGTTCTCCAACAGCTTGTAATAAAGCCCCTTTTCGGGGTTGACGTCGTGATACTGAAGGTCGATCATCGTTATCCTGTGATCCGACCAGTCCAGCTTGAACCTCTCCATGTAGGCCTCTATCAGCCTCTTCTTTATCACCCAGTCTATGTATCTGTCAAGGCTCATCGGGTCCTCCTCCAGCCTCTCCAGCACGAACTCCCACTTCCTGAGCACGTCCTTCGCTATGGGATCGGTCAGGGGCTGCAGGTGTTTGTGGGCCAGCTCCAGGTATTCCCACTGGATCTCTATGGGCGACAGCTCCCTCCCGTCCATCAGCTTGAGCTTCCGCTTACAGGTCAGATCCCGCGACACGTCCTTGATCGCCTTGACCGGGTTGAGCAGCTTGAACTTATCCTTGACAACCCCCAGCTCTATGAGCGTCAGGACGATGGCCGTCGTGCCCACCTTCAGGTAGGTGGTGAACTCGGACATGTTGGCGTCGCCCACGATGACGTGCAGCCTTCTGAACCTCTTCTCGTCGGCGTGCGGCTCGTCCCGCGTGTTTATTATGGGCCGGTCGACCATCGTGCTGAGGCCAACCTCCGACTCGAAGAAGTCCGCCCTCTGGGATATCTGGTAGACGGCCGGATCGGTGTTGTTCTCATACCCCACCTTCCCGCTTCCGGTGAAGATCTGCCTTGTGACGAGGAAGGGGGTCAGCCCGTCGATGATGTCCTGGAAGTCGATCGATCTGTCCATGAGGTAGTTCTCGTGGCAGCCGTAGCTGTGGCCTTTCCTGTCGCTGTTGTTCTTGTGGATGATGATCCTGGTCCCGTCGGCGAGGAACTCCTCGGCCAGCTTCCTGCTTATATTGAGGATGTGTTCGCCCGCCTTATCGTATTTGACCAGCTCCCTGGCGTTGGCGCACTCGGGGGTGCAGTATTCGGGGTGTGCGTGATCGACGTAGTATCTGCCGCCGTTGACCAGTATGTCGTTTATCACCCGGTTGCTCTCCTCATCCGGCTGCTGGACGACCTCATCGGTCGTGAACCCTCTGGCGTCGGTGGTGGGGGACTCCTGGTCGTAGTCCCATAGAACCTTCCCCCGCTCCTTGTCCCTGTAGCAGTTTATGACCAGGGTGGAGGCGGTCACCTGATCCCGTTCCTTCGGGCCTTTGATCGTTATGCCGTATTCGGTCTCTATGCCCATCACCTTCGGGACGGGCACTTTCGGCACCTCCGGCTCACAGGTATTGTCCGGTTCCGGGGACGATCCTGTATTCCCTCTTCCTCCTCTCGCCCTTATCGAACAGAGGCCTGACGCTGACGATCCTCTCGCTCTTCCTCCCCGATATCCTCGCCCAGTCGTCCGGGTTGGCCGTGTTGGGCAGATCCTCGTTCTCCCTGAACTCCTCCCTGATGGCCTTCTCGATGTCCTCGAACTTTATCCCCTTCTCCCCGCCCTGGATGTAGCGCTTCAAGGCGTGTTTCTTGGCCCTGTTGACGATGTTGGCGATCATCGCGCCGCTGACGAAGTCCTTGAAGTAGAGTATCTCCCTCTCGCCGTGGGCATATGTGACCTCCAGGAACCTGTTCTCATCGGTCGTGGCATACATCATCTCCACGGCCCTGTCTATCATGCTCTTTATTGCCGCCTCCACGCTCCCCCCGGCCGCCTCTATCTCCGACTGGGCTATCGGTATGCCCGGCTTGAGGTATTTGGAGAAGATGTCCTTGGCCGCCTCTTTGTCGGGCCGGTCGATCTTGATCTTGATGTCCAGCCTCCCCGGCCTGAGGATCGCCGGATCCAGCAGATCCTGGCGGTTGCTAGCGCCTATGACGATCACGTTCCTTATGTCCTCGACGCCGTCTATCTCGGCCAGGAACTGCGGCACGACGGTCGACTCCATGTCGGAGGATATCCCAAGCCCTCTCATCCTGAACAGCGAGTCCATCTCGTCGAAGAAGATGACGACCAGCATTCCCTCCTTGGCCTTCTCCTTGGCCCGCTGGAAGATCTCCCTGATCTTCCTCTCCGTCTCGCCCACGTATTTGTTGAGCAGCTCAGGCCCCTTGACGTTTATGAAGTAGCCCTTTATGTTCGGGTTGCCGGTCTTCTCCCTCAGCTTCTGGGCGAGGGTGTTGGCTATAGCTTTGGCTATCATCGTCTTGCCGCAGCCGGGCGGGCCGTAAAGCAGGATGCCCTTGGGCGGGGTGAGGCCGAACTCCTTATACTCCTCGGGGTAGAGGAAGGGCAGCTCTATGGCGTCGCGTATCTGCTCGATCTGCTTGTCCAGGCCGCCTATGTCGTCGAAGGTGACGTTCGGCACCTCCTCCAGCAGCAGATC
>QNBQ01000068.1 GCA_003645735.1 Candidatus Poribacteria bacterium | reverse complement strand
TCCTGTCGCTTGCGAAGGCGATCTTCCTTCCATCGGGAGACCAACAGGGCGCCAGATCCTTAGCATCGCCCGAGGTCAGCTTCGTGACCCTCAACGTCTTCAGCTCCGCTATCACTATGTCCCCTTCCCCTTCGGAGGTGGTGTATGCCAGGAGGGTTCCGTCGGGAGACCAGGATGGCATCGTTTCGTCGAAGGTCGTGTGGGAGAACTGTTCCAGGTCATACTCATACTTCGTGCAAGCGCTTAAAGCCAGGAGCGCCAACCCTAACATCGCGGCGATTTTAAACCTCATAACCCCTCCCTCTTCAGGCTCGGATTTTCTCAAGCTTGGCATACTCGACCATAAGCGTCCTCTCGGAGCCGTCCTCGAATCGGACGGTCACCCTCATATCCAAGCCCTTCCCGGACGTGGAGGTCACCACCCCCACGCCCCATCTGGGGTGCCTGACCAGATCGCCTTTTTTGAAGTCGAACTCCGCTTCGGCTCGGTAACTCCCAACGCTTTCAGCGATGATCCGCATGATCGCCTCCTCAGAGGGCTTGAGCAGGTGTTTCAGGTCGTCCGGTATCTCATCGAGGAACCTGGAGGGGATGTTATACATCTCGTAGCCGAAGAGCCTCCTGATGCACGCCCTCGTCAGGTAAACCCTCTTCCTCGCCCTCGTTATTCCGACGTAACAGAGCCTTCTCTCCTCCTCAAGCTCCGCCTCGGAGTCGAACGATCTCTGGTGGGGCAGCAGCCCCTCCTCCATCCCCGTTATGAAGACCACGTCGAACTCCAACCCCTTGGCGCTGTGCAGCGTCATGAGCGCCACTTTATCCTCCTCGCCCATTTCGTCCACGCTGGTTATAAGCGAGACCTCTTCGAGCCACCCCTCCAAAGTCGGGTTTTCGACCCTCTCCTCATATTCCTCGGTCGCCGACAGCAGCTCCCTGACGTTTTCGACCCTGCTTTCGGCCTCGGGCGTCCCCTCCTGAAGCAGATAGTTTATGTAGCCGGTCTTTTCGAGCAGCTCCTGGATGATCAGCGTCGGCCTGGCCGATCGGTCGATCGATTTGATCAGCCCCACGAACTCGGCTATCGGCTTCTGCGCCCTGCCCACCTCCGGAACCTTCCCCTGCGCCGCCGCCTCCATCGCCTCGAAAAGCGTCATCGCGTTCCTCTCCGCGTAGGCCATAAGCCTCCTCACGGTCGTCTCCCCTATCCGCCTGGGCGGCACGTTTATGATCCTCCTCAGGCTGACCGTGTCGCTGGGGTTGACCAGAACCCTCAGGTAGGCCAGGATATCCTTGATCTCCATCCTGTCGTAGAACCTGAGGCCGCCGACGATCTTGTATGGAATGTTCGCCCTGCGCATCGCGTCCTCCAACGTCCTCGACTGGGCGTTTATCCTGTAGAAGACCGCTATCTCGCCCGGCCTGATCCCCTCCCTCACCAGCCTCTTTATCTCCTGGGCGACGAAATCCCCCTCCTCCGCCTCGTCCTCCGCCTCGTAGACGAATATCTTGTCGCCGAGCTCGTTTTCCGTCCACAGCCGCTTCTCCTTCCTGTATCTGTTGTTCGAGATCACGTAGTATGCCGCGTCCAGTATCCTCTGGGTCGACCTGTAGTTCTGCTCCAGCTTTACGACCTTGGCGTCCGGGTAATCCCTCTCGAAGTTCAGGATGTTCCTTATGTCCGCTCCCCTCCAGGAGTATATCCCTTGGTCGTCGTCCCCCACCGCGCAGATGTTCCTGTATTTGGCCGCCAGCATGTTGACCAGCCTGTATTGGGCGTGGTTTGTGTCCTGGTATTCGTCTATCAGGATGTATCTGAACCGCTCCTGGTATCTTTCCAGCACCTCGGGGAACTCCTCGAACAGCTTGACGCAGATCATGATGAGGTCGCCGAAATCCAGGGCGTTGTTCGCCCTCAGCCTCCCCTGATACTCCCTGTAGAGCTTCGAGACGAAGATCTCGAAATACTCCGTCGCCGATTTCTCGTATTGCTCCGGATCTATCAGCTCGTGCTTCGCCCTCTCTATGGCGCTCAGGATCGCCCTGGGGCTGTAGCTCCTCTCGGAGATGTTCAGATCTCTGAAGATCTCCCTCATCAGGCCGAGCTGATCCGATTCGTCGTAGATGGAGAAGTTGGGGGAATACCCCAGCCTGTGGATCTCCTTCCTCAATATCCTGGCGCATATCGAGTGGAAGGTTCCCATCCAGACCGCCCTTGCGACAAGCCCTATAAGCTCCTCAAGCCTCCTCTTCATCTCATCGGCCGCCTTGTTGGTGAAGGTGACGGCGAGGATGTTAAACGGGGGCACTCCCTTGCCCTTTATCAGGTAGGCTATCCTGTGGGTTATGACCCTGGTCTTGCCGCTGCCGGCCCCCGATAGGATGAGAAGCGGGCCTTCGGTGTGAAGAACCGCCTCCCTCTGCGCCGGGTTCAGCTCGCCCAGGATTTTGTCCAGCATATCCGGCCTTCCACCTCCGCCCTTTTCAGATCTCTATCCTCATCCCCACGTGCAGCCTTTTAAACCCCTCCCCGTATGCGTCCTCGAACGCCCTCAACGCCTTCCAACCGGTGCAATGCCCCAGATAGACCTTTTCGACGCCCATCTCCTTCATCCTTTCGACCGTCTTGGCTATCCTCTCCTCGGACGCCGAGATGAGGTGAAGCCCGCCTATGACGATCCTGGGCTGTTTGCCCGTCAGCTCCGCCGCGTATTCCAGCGTGTTGATTATCCCGGCGTGTCCACACCCGGATATCAAAGCGAACCACCCGTCGCGGGGGATGATCAGCGACTGGTCGTCGGGGATGTGGTCGTGTTCGAAGATGAAATCGGGGGCGGTGGCGGAGACGAACCCCTTGGGAGGCTCCTCGAACTCGCATCTGCGGGGCACCTCTCCGGTCAAGATCAACCCATTCCCCAGCTCGACCGGCTCCGTCTCCTGCCTCAGGAAGGCGTCGCCCGTCCTGAAGAGGCCGGGGTTGAGGGGGATCCCCACGAACCTGTATTTCAGCGTCTCGCCGATCTCCGCCATCTTATCGTGCAGGGCGCTGGGGTGCAGATAGACCTCCAACGCCCTCTCCCTGGGGAGCGAGAGCAGGTAGAAGAGGCCGCCGGTGTGGTCGTAGTGGCCGTGGCTTATGGCGACCGTGTTGACCTTGGACAGGTCTATCCCCAGAAGCGGGGCGTTGTAACGGATGGCCATCCCCTGGCCTGTGTCGAAGAGGATCGGCTCGCCCGAATCCGGCTCGATGTAGGCCGAAAAGCCGTGTTCGCCCACTAGATTCGCGTGGGCCGTGTCCTCCGAGAGTATCGTTATCCTCATCCCAACACCCCCTTCAGGTATGATATCGACTTCCTGATCCTGCCCTCCGCCCTCTCCTCCCATGGGATCGCCTCCTCCTCTTCGGGAGGCCTGATCTCCCCCCTCCTTATCCTCCGCTCGGCCTCGACCGCAAGCCGAACTACCTCGGCCAGCTCGATCGGGGTCAGATCCCCGAACTTGGAAAGCCAGGCGCGATCGAATATCGGGAGCTCGTAGATCCTGGGGTGATCCTCTATCGAGAGGGTCAGATCGGGGTTGTAGATCGACAGGATGGAGAGCATCTCCTCAAGCGGCACGATCCCCTCCCCGCACGGCCTCGCCTGCCACCTCAAACCCCTCTCCCCGAAGGTGAGGATCGAATCTTTGAGATGCGTCGCCACCACGTGCGGGGCGACCCTGCGGGTCGCCTCAAGGGGATCCTCCAAACACATCGTCAGGTTCCCCGTGTCCAGACAGATCCCCACCGCCTCCTCCCCGACCTCCTCTATCACCCTGAGAAGCTCGAACGTGGTGGCGTCCATGTGGGTTTCGAGCGCGATCTTGACGCCCAAATCCCTGGCGAGGGGCGCCAGCTGTTTCAAGACCTTAACCGTGTCCTCCAGCTGAACCTCCCACGGCGGGAATTTGGGGTCGAACCTGTTGTCCTTCCACCCTATGTAGCTCCTCAGCCCCTTTCCGCCCGCCAGCGCGGCCAGCTCGATGTGCTTTCTCAGCGTCCGAACCAGCCCCTTTCTCCTCCCGGGCGGATACATGTATGGGTTGACCGAGGGGATGTTCACCTCGATATACATCCCCTTCCGATCGGCGTATCCCTTGACCTCCAGGAGCTCCTCCTCCCTCCAGTTCGGGGCGAGCTTGGCTACGGAGCCGAACTGAACCCCTTCGGCCCCCAGCTTTTCGGCGTAATCGATGGTTTGGAAGGGGTCGAGGTTCATGAACGAGATCGTGTAATCGTCAAGCCCGACCCTCATCCTCCCCCTCCGATCCACCTCGGTTTGGATATCTCACACCTGTAGTTCGAGAAGTTATAAAGCGGCATGCGCTGCGGGGCGTAGATCTTATCCCCCTCAAACGGCCCCTCCTGGGTGTAGATCCACATCTCCTTCTCGTCCCAGCAGAGCAGCTCGTCCCTCGGATCGCCGCACACGTCCAGGGGGTGGTAGCAGAGGAAGGGGTGACCGTCCTCGGGAAAGGTCACAACCCTTCTGCCCCACCCGTCGAACAGACCTCCGAAGATCGGATGGGGCGATGCGAAGATCAGCTCCAGCCCGTCCCCGCTCCAGTTGACCGGGAAGACGGAAAATCCGTTCGGATAGCCCTGCATCGTCAGAACCCTCCTCAGCTCGGCGTCGTAGAGGAAGACTATGCCGGGGTAGCCCCAGTAGGTCTTGGTGAAGAACTGGAGGCCTTCCAAGTCGTCCCTGAACCTCCCCACCGTCAGATCCTGCATGTGTCCGAGTTTTTCGTGAAGGACCACCCTCCCCTCCAGATCCAAGACGTATAGCCCCGCATCGCCCGCCGCCAGCAGAACCAGCGGATCCCCGCCCTCCACGAGCGGGGTGACCGCGATCGTGTCCACGTGATCCTCCATCTCGACCGACCAGATGACCGAGCCGTCCTGATCCAGCAGGGTCGAGCCGACGAACACCTCGTCGCATCCGTCCCCGTCCACGTCGCACGGGAAGGGGAAGTGGCCCGTTTCACAGGCGTGGCTCCAGAGAAGCTCCAGCTTCCCCGTGTATGCCCAGATGTGGTTATACCTGTCCTTGATCAGTATGTCCCCCCTGTGCCCCCTGCCGGTCAGATCCGCAAAACAGATAGCGTCGCCCGTTATCCTGAAGAAGACGTCCTCCTTGAGCCACTGGTGCGAGGGGAGGCTTTCGGGGGTGGGCGCTTCGAGCTTCAGCTCGCCCGTTCGGCCGTCCAGGATCTGTATCCTGAAATCCTTACAGATCACCACCTCCGCCCTGCCGTCCCCGTCCAGGTCGTGTATCTGCATCGGCAGATCGGCGGTCAGGAGAGCCCCTTCGGGGTTCGGCACGCCTATCTGCCACAGGATCTCCCCGTCCAGATCGAAGGCCGTGAGGCACGAGATCATGCCGAAGTCACCGCTTCCCAGCCTCTTGAGGTTTTGGGCCATCAATATCTCGATCCTCCCGTCCCCGTTGAGATCTCCGAACCTGACAGATTTGCCCGCGCCGAAATCGCGGAGGCTTATCCTCCTCCACAAGACGGGCTTGGGCATCCGCTCCCTCCTCTCCTCCTCTTCCCTCTCCTTTTTCGACCGGAGCAGGCCTACCCTCCTGAACGCCTCCCCCTCCATGTGCACCTCGACGTCGTCGAACCTCGCCGGGCAGGTGGCGATGAGGGCTATCCTCCCCCGCTTTACGGCCCCATCTTCCGCTTCGAGAACCGCCCTCCCGTCGAGATATCCCCTGATCGAGCGCCCCCTCACCTCGATCGATACCGTATGCCACCCCTCGAGGTCGAACCCCTCCGGCAGATCCGATTCGGCCAGGATCGCCTCCTCATCGAATTGGATTCTCACGAGCTTGATCCTCTCCCCCTTTTCGATCCTGATCGAGTAATATGATCTGCTGTGCTCCATCCTCGCCGCGACCCCGACGTATCCGTCGTCCGAAAGCAGCCTGACCCTCGCGTCGACCCTGTAATCCTCCCAAAGCTCATCTCCCGAGGAGATGATCGAGGGGATCCTCGATCTGAAGGCCGAGTGTTCGAGAAACCTGTTCCCGTCCTCTTCGGCGATGATCCACCCGGGCACTCCCTTCCAGCCGTGGTATATCGTCAGCTCAAGCCATCTCCCCCTGAACCCCTTCGGGACGACGCAGTGGTATTCCCCCAAGGGGGAGTAATCGTGTGGGAAGACGCCCACGTCGAACGACTCGAAATCCTCCTTGAAGACCCTCATCCCCTAAACCTCCCTCCAGAGCTGTCTGAACTTCTCCCGGCTTATGAGCACGTAGTCGTAATCCCTTGAGAAGACCTCCAAAGTGAACGTCCCGTCGTATCCCACCTCTTTGAACCACCCCACGACCCTATCCCAGGGTATCTTTCCGGCGCCCAAGGGGAGGTGGAGGTCCGCCGATCCGCCCATGTTGTCCGAGAGGTGGACGTGTTCGAGCCTGTCGAGGAACCTCTCGAGGAACAGCTTCGTCTTGTTCTCCTTAGCGTTTAAGTTTGCGTGGCCGACGTCCAGGGTGAAGCCCACGTTCTCGACAGCGTTGAAAAGCTTTTCGAGCTCGTCGGCCTCATTGAACAGCCTGGGCGTGTTTTCGACCAGAAGCTTTATTCCTCGCTTTTGGGCCTCGCCGGCCAGCAGCTTTATCGCCTTGATCGTCCTGTCCACGGCCCTGGATCTGCCCCAAACGTCCATCGACGCCTCGTCCGGGTGAACCGTCATCAGCTTGACGTTCAGCTTGACGAAGAAATCCATGCACTTGATCAGCTCCGATATGGACGCGTCGGCCAAGCTCCTGTAAGGGGAGGTGTAGGGGAGGTAGTAGGCCGTGTGGCCTATGACCTCCAGCTCATACCTGTCTATGAGCTGTTTGAGCGAGTCGAGGTCGATGTTGTTGGGGTGGGCGCTGGGCGGCTCCAGCGTCAGCTCCAAGAGATCGAACCTGTTCCTCCCCGTCCACCTCACCTCGCTCAAAAGATCCCTCATCGGGTTGTTCATCCTCCCTATCCTCATCGCCTCCCTCTCAACGCATCGATTACCCCGTAAACCCAGGCCGCGAGCGCTTGGGCGGCGCCGGTGAAGATCAACGCTTTGACCGGCTTGAACATCAGCCGTTTCCCCTCGGAGAAGGCGTAGACCGTCATCTCGCCCTTGACCGTGAAGTTGACGTATGAGATCAAAACGCCCGCTCCGAAGGCCAACAGTATCAGAATCCCTCTCCCCCCTCTCCTGAGCAGCCGCTGTCCTACCCCCGGCGCGAAAACCGAGATCAAAGCCGCCCACAGCCGTCTGCCCTTCGGTTCCCCC
>QNBQ01000067.1 GCA_003645735.1 Candidatus Poribacteria bacterium | reverse complement strand
CCTGGGAACCTCACCTCTACCCCAGCCCATCCTACGGGCAGCTTCATCTCCCTCCACTCGAACTGCTCATCCGGCCCCTCCACCAGGGCGAAGGCGACGATCCTAACCCTCTCGAACCTCCTCCGCGTGGAGGCGGTGAAATGATAATGGTTGGGCAGATCCCTGTGATATTGAGGCGGAATCCCCTCGTTGAAGGGCGTGTCGAACCGATCCGTCTGGCTGAAGTCAAACCCTCCCGGGACGAAGAGCCTGACCGTCATCCTCGCCCCGTTCCGCTTCGAGATGACAATCTGCCCGTCCTCGTCCAGCTCGAACGGCTCGAAGGCGTGCAGCAGCCATTGGAACGCGGAAGGCTTAGGCGCCTCAAGCTCGTCGACGATACAGACAAGCCCGGGGCGGACCAGCGCTATATGCCTCAGGAACTTCGAAAGCCTCCCGCCGTAAGCTTCGGTCGCGTCGCCGCAGGCGTATCCGAACCAGGAGGACGAGTTGAAGCTGAGTATCCCGCCCCTCGCCTCCGCCGATCGGTCGACCTGTCCCTCCCCGTCGACCAGCACCCCGCAGTGCGCTTTGGTCTGGCGGGTCCATTTGGCGTGGTGGGGCATGCCGTAGGCCGGGCCGTAATACCCGGAGGAGGTCGCCAGCGCCTTGCCGCCCTTCATGATGCAGAAACAGTTCTGGTCGGCGTGGCTGTGGCTGACTGAGCCGTAAGGTGAGGATTTGAAGAGGACGAACGCGTCGTTTTCGGGATCGGCTATATCGCTGTGGAGGGCGACCCATCCAACCCCTCTGAAGGCGGCATCATTGGGCAGATCGAGCGGCGGCTCCGCCTTCACCTCATCGGGCAAAATGAGGCTTATCAAGCCCGCCGACCTCCTGGCGTTCGGGTTCGCCTTCAAGGCCCACCACCGGCAGTATGGATCCCTGAAGAGCTGGGCGTGGTGGATCATCAGGTCCGCTGCCCCCTGTGGCCCCCTCCAGGTCGCACCATCCCCGAACGGCGATATTTCGGCCAGGGGCGAGGTGCAATACAGGAAGAAACGCCTCACCTTCCGGAAGAAGGGCCGCTGCCAGAGATCTATCCCCAGCGCCGCCCGGACGGCCTCGAACGGCGGCAGAAGTATCTTGTTGTAAGCCATCCCGTAGCTTATCCCCTCGGCCCATCCGCCGTCCCGTCCGCCCCAGTGCGGGAAGACGGTGAATATGGCGCGCAGGGCGTAATCCAGCCACTCCTCAGCTTCCGGCTCCTCGGCCAGCGCGATTGCGTGTTCGCACAGGTAGCCCGGAAGCCGTCCGTTATGGCTCTCCTCCGGGTAGGCGAGGAAGTCCCGCCGATCCCTCAGCCGACGCAGCATCTGGTTCCCCCTGGCTATCAACATCCGCTTTATAAGCTCGCGCTGTCCGTCGTCCATAAGGTCGTAAAGCCAATCGTAACAGTGCGCCTCAGTCTTGACCAGGCTCAGCCCTATCTCGTCGCCGTAAGGGGAGAGGATGGAGGAGATCCCTTCGGGATCCCACTTGGCCACCTCGGTCAATATCCTGAGGGCCGCCTCGCCGTATCTCCGATCCCCGGTGAACAGATAGGCCAGGGCCAGGATCTCCATGCCGCCGTCGATGACCTTCCGGAACTCCCTGAAGCAGTAGGTGTAGGCCATGCGCCGCTCGGATGGATCCTCCAGCCGGTCGTAATCCGGCTCGCGGGGCGGCTCCAGCGACAGGCATCTCTCGGCCCGGGCGATCAGCGCTTCGAACGGCTCCTTTCGGGTCGATCTGACGCTCTCCCGCAGCCGATCCAGATCGGCCTTGAGGAAGATCACCCTGGGGTGTTCGGGGGGAACCCTCTTGAGGAGCTCCCCGGCGGGGATCCACGGCTGTTCGGGGACGCCTTCGGGTATCCTGAAGCTCCTAGGCCCCCATACGCCCAGAACCTCGCCTCCCGGGCCGATCGCCAGAACCCTCCATTTGTATTCACCAGGCGGGAGCGTTCTATCCGGCACGTGAACGGGGTCCTTGAGGCCATCGGCTTGATAAACGATCTTCCCCTCAGAGCTTTCTATCTCAAACCGATAACTTTCCGCCCCTTCGGCCCGCCACCAGCAGAACCCGGGCGGGTTGATCCCGACGATCTCCCCCTCCTCGGGCCTGGGGAAGCTCGCCCTCGGAGGACGTCTCTTCGGAAACGACATAGCTCAACCTCCTTAGGGGTCTGGAGGTGAATTTAACACACCCTCGGGGCCGGAATCAAGCTCGAGCGGGGCGTTGACACTGGATAAAGCCAGGGCGAAATTATAAACTTTAATTCGAAATCCCGGTTTTCGACGGAGGAGCAAATGGGGCTGATCAGATACACAAGGAACCATGAGTGGATAGAGGTGGAGGGGGACATAGGGGTCGTAGGGGTGACCGAGCGGTGGATAGCCGAGAGAGGGGAGATCGATTACATCGATCTGCCCGAGGTCGGCGAGGAGTATGAGAAGGACGAGCCGGTGGCGAGGGTCGAGTCGATAGAGGGGAAGGAGTATCACATACTGGCCCCCGTCACGGGGGAGATCGTCGAGGTGAACAAGGCGCTGGAGGAGGATCTCGACCTGGTCAACAGGTCGCCCGAGGGGGATGGGTGGATATTCAAGATAAAGATCGAGATGAGGCGCGAGCTGAAGTCGCTGATGAAGCTGGAGGAGTATCAGGAGTATGAGGAGGAAGAGGAGCTGAGGGAGTTCGACATAATCGAGCTGGGAGAGGAGGAGTTTGAGGAAGAGGAGGAAGAGCTTTTCTGAAGGTGTGAGGGCTTAAGCCCTCACACCTTCCCCCATCTTCTGAGGTTTTCGAAGCTTATCCTGGCGCTCTCCAGGGAAGGCCGCTGACAGACGTCCTGCTCGACTATATACCACTCGACCCTCCCCGCCTCGCACGCCTCGAAGATCGGTTTGAAATCGATGATCCCCTCGCCGACCTCCTTGAAGGTTTTGCCGTCCTCCCCCATGTCCTTCAGGTGGACGAGGACGCACCTGTCCGAATACTTCCTGATGTATTCCGCCGGATCCTCGCCGCCGAACTTCACCCAGAACACGTCTATCTCGGCCTTCAGATAACGCGGATCGGACGACTCGAACAGGATGTCGTAGCCGTATACGCCGTCGAACTTCTGGAACTCGAAGGCGTGGTTGTGGTAGCAGAGGACGAGACCTTTCTCGGCGCATTTGGCGCCTATCTCCGAAAGCAGCCGGGCCGTCTCCCTCCACGCCTCAGCGTCCCTCCTCATCTCCTCCGGTATGGCGGGGCAGACCACGTATTTGTTTCCCAGCTCCAGGTTGTAGTCGATGACCGCCTCCAGGTTGTTTTTGAGCTGATCGATCCCGACGTGGCTTCCGGCCGGTTTAAGCCCGAGGTCGTCGAGGATCTTTTTAAGCTCCGAGGCGCTCAGGCCGCCGGTTCCGGCGAACTCCACGCCGGCGTATCCTATCTCGGCGACCTTTCTCAGCGTTCCGACGAGATCCTTTGCCGTCTCATCCCTGACCGTGTAAAGCTGAAGGGCAACGGGTATCATCCCGACACCTCTCCTCTTCGAAGTGCGGGTTTAATCATAAACGTTCGGGCGGGGGTTGTCAAGTTTCATCCGAGGTTGAGGGGGGAAGCCCGCGGTAACACTTGTGCCCGCCAAACGCCCGTGTTATAATATTTTTCGACCGCTCCGGGCGGAAGGTGAGGGATGGGGCAGATAAGGGTTCCGCTGTGCAGGCCCTTCATCGGAGAGGAGGAGATCGAAGCGGTCGCCGAGGTTCTCAGATCGGGCTGGCTCAGCTCCGGGCCGAAGGTCGAGGAGTTCGAGAGGATGTTCGCCGAATACGTGGGCGCCCAGCACGCGATCGCTACAAGCTCCTGCACGGCCTCCCTTCACCTCTCCCTCGTCGCCCTCGGGATAGGGGAGGGCGATGAGGTGATAACCTCCCCCTTCACCTACACGGCGACGGCCGAGGCCATAATCAGCTCCGGCGCTGCCCCGGTCTTCGCCGACATCGACCCCGAAACGCTTAACATCCTGCCGGAGGAGATCGAGAGGAAGGTAACCCCCAAAACCAAGGCCATCATGCCCGTCCACATCGCCGGATACCCCTGCAGGATGGGCGAGATCTACGACATAGCCGAGAGGTTCGGCCTCTTCGTCGTGAGCGACGCGGCCCACGCCATATCTACCGAGTATGAGGGGGTTAAGATCGGGGCGATGAAGGATCTCAACTGCTTCAGCTTCTACGCAACCAAGAACGTCACGACCGGCGAGGGCGGCATGATAACGGTTCAGGACGGCGAGCTGGCCTCCAGGCTGAGGCTGATGCGCCTGCACGGCATCGACAGGCCGACCTGGGCCAGGAGGAGGTCCGGCAGGAGGTGGTATTATGAGGTGGTCGAGCGGGGGTTCAAATACAACATGAGCGATATTCAGGCGGCGATCGGCATCCGCCAGATGGAGAAGCTCAACTGGATGCAGCGCAGGAGGGAGGAGATCGCGAGGATCTACGCCGAGGAGCTGGGGTCGATCGATCTCATAAGGCTCCCCTCCGAGCCGGAGAGGGGGAGGCACTCGTGGCATCTCTACATCATCCAGTTGGACGAGAGGCTGGACAGGGACGAGTTCATCGCCCGGATGGCCGAAAAAGGGGTGGAGTGCGGCGTCCACTTCATCCCGCTCCACCTGCACCCCTACTACAGGAAGAGGTTCGGGCTTAAACCGGGCGATTTCCCGAACGCCGAGGGGGCCTTCAGGAGGGTCGTCACGCTGCCCCTTTTCCCGGGGATGAGCGATGAGGACGTGGGATACGTCGTCGAATCGGTCAAATCGGTCATCAACCACATGACGGCGGGGTGAGAGAGGTGGGAAGCCTCAAGTTTTACCCGGCAAAGAGGGTCCTCGGCGAGATAACCGTCCCGGGGGACAAATCGATGTCGCACAGAGCTGTGATGATCGGCTCGCTGGCGGAGGGGACGACCACCATCCGCAACTTCCTGATGAGCGAGGATTGCCTGAACACCGTGAAGGCGTTCAGGATGTTGGGGGTTGAGATAGAGGTGAACCCGGCGGCGGTGGTGGTGAAGGGAGTTGGGTTGAGGGGGCTGAGGGAGCCGGAGGACGTGATAGACGTGGGCAACGCGGGGACGTTGATCAGGATAATCTCGGGCATATTGGCCGGCCAGCCCTTCTTCTCCGTCCTGACAGGCGACGAGTCGATCAGGCGCAGGCCGATGTTGAGGGTGGTCGAGCCGCTGAGGAGGATGGGCGCGATAATTCACGGGAGGGAGGGCGGAAAATACGCCCCGCTTTCGATCGTCGGCGGCGAGCTCAAGCCCATAACCCACAGGACCAGGGTCGCAAGCGCCCAGGTCAAATCGGCCATACTGATGGCCGGGCTTTTCACGAGGGGGATCACCACCGTCGAGGAGCCGCTCCCCTCGAGGGATCACACCGAACGGATGCTCTCATACTTCGGCGCCCAGGTGATAAAGGAGGGGACGAGGGCCTCGATCAGGGGCGAGCCGAAGCTAAAGGGGAGGGAGCTTACGATCCCCGGCGACATCTCCTCGGCGGCCTACTTCATGGTCGCCGCCGCCATAACACCCGGCTCGGAGGTGACGATCAGGAACGTAGGGGTAAACCCGACCAGGACGGGGGTGATCGAGGCGCTGACGCTGATGGGCGCCGATATCGAGGTCTTTAACAGGAGGGTCTGGAACAACGAGCCGGTGGCCGATATCAGGGTGAGACACTCCAAGCTGAAGGGGATATCGATGGGCGGCTCGCTCGTTGTGAAGGCCATAGACGAGATACCGATCCTGGCCGTGGCGGCGACCCAGGCCGAGGGGGAGACGGTTATCAGGGGCGCCTCCGAGCTGAGGGTCAAGGAGAGCGACAGGATAGCCTCGATAGCCGAGGAGCTTGGGAAAATGGGCGCGCGGATCGAGACGTTCGAGGACGGGATGGTCATCCGCGGGCCGGTCAAGCTCAAAGGCGCCTCGTGCCACAGCCACGGGGATCACCGGGTGGCGATGTCGATCGCCGTGGCCGCCCTGGTCGCCGACGGCGAGGTGACGATCGAGGACGCGGAATGCATCTCCACGTCCTTCCCAAACTTCGCCGAGCTTTTAAGCTCGGCGGTGGAGATATGAGGTGTAGGGTTTGCGGCAGGGAGTATGAGCTTATATCCGGGGCGCTGGGGGTCTGTCTGAGCTGCATAAGGGAGAGGTTCGATGAGGCCCTCCCCTACATCAAGGAGGCCCACTCAAGGGCGAGGAGGCCTTTCGGGCTGCCCGAGGAGCCGCCCCGTTCCGAGGGAGGTGTGGAGTGTAACCTCTGCGATCGGGGATGCCGGATGGCCGAGGGCGAGAGGGGCTATTGCGGGCTTAGGAGGGCCGAAGGGGGCAGGCTGATCCACATCGCCGGCGTGCCGGAGAGGGGGTTCCTCCACTGGTATAGAGACCCGCTCCCCACAAACTGTGTTGCCGATTGGGTCTGTCCCGGCCACGGGATGAGGGGCTATCACAACCTGGCCGTTTTTTATGCGAGCTGCTCGCTCAACTGCCTTTACTGCCAGAACTGGCATTACCTGGAGATGAGGCCGAGCGGGAGATGGGTGATATCGGCCGACGAGCTGGCGGGGGTCGCGGACGAACGCACCTACTGCGTCTGTTATTTCGGCGGCGACCCCTCCTCCCAGATGCCCCACGCCCTCGCCTCGGCCCATAAGCTCGCCGAGAAGGGGGTGGTCGTCTGCTGGGAGACGTCCGGTCAGGCCAACCCGAAGCTGATGAGGAGGGCGGTTCAGCTGTCGCTTGAAACCGGGGGGATAGTCAAGTTCGATCTCAAGGCTTTCGACGAGAAGCTGCACATCGCGCTGACCGGTTTTTCCAACCGAGCCACGCTCGAAAACTTCAGGATGGCCGCCGAGAGGTTCGATGAAAGACCCGATCCGCCGCTCGTGGTGGCCAGCACCTTGCTCGTGCCGGGCTATGTCGATGCCGACGAGGTCTACAGGATAGCCTCCTTCATCGCCTCCATAGACCCGCGCATCCCCTACTCCCTCCTCGCCTTCGCCCCCAACTTCATGATGGGCGACCTGCCGCCCACCTCCCGGAAACACGCCCTTGAAGCCGAGGAGGCGGCCAGATCGGCGGGTCTACACAACGTGCACATCGGAAACATACATCTGCTTTGGTGAGGTGCGCGCCTTGGAGATAGCGGGCAGAAAGATCAACGTAAAGAGGGG
This sequence comes from Candidatus Poribacteria bacterium, assembly GCA_003645735.1. GTDB lineage: Bacteria > Poribacteria > WGA-4E > B28-G17 > B28-G17 > B28-G17. Next base: position 83 of record QNBQ01000067.1, on the reverse strand, counting down.
GCTTGAGCTTTTCATCGGGATAACCGCCCTGAGCATCACCCTCTTCCTGATCTTCACCGGCATGGAGATGATCAGATACATGT
>QNBQ01000066.1 GCA_003645735.1 Candidatus Poribacteria bacterium | reverse complement strand
ATCCTCCAAATCCCTGGGATAGACGGTCACATCGTTTGGGCTTATCGGCTCGCCCAAAAAATAGGTGACCCAATCCTCGCAGATCTCGGCCATCAATATGGAGCCGTCCTCGGCCAGGTAATCGTGTAGTTCGACCTCATATATCTCCTCGACGTCAGGCTCGATGTAGGTCATCCTCGCCTCTATGATCCCCCTCCGCTCGTATTCCACCTTCTCCACCTCGCCGGTCTGGGGGTTTTCGAACTCCATGACGATCCTCTCGGGCAGAGGCTCATCAAGCTCCTCCTCCCCCTCCAAGACGAACCTGGCCAGCTCGAACTCGTCCTCGCCTACCTTCTCAACCCCCAGGATGACCTCCTCATCGTTCTGCAACAGGTAAAGCCACCTCTTGAACCCCCTGTTCTCATACCTCCTGACCGCCTTGACCTCGAACGTCTGGCTCACCCTCTCGGTCAGGGCGAAGGTGGTCGTGTCGGTCAGGTCGACCATGCTCCCTATCGGGATATCCTCAAGCGGGTTTTTGGGAGCCTTCCGCTCCCTCCTGAAGAGCCTCATCCCGTCTCACCTCATCTCGCGTATCGCCTCTATCATCGCGAACAGGTTCTCGGGAGGGGTCTGGGGGACGATCAGGTTCGAGCACCCCACTATCACCCCTCCCCACCTCTTGGCCGCCTCGATGCACGAGGCCGTCTCCTCCATCACCTGATCGGGCGTCCCGAGGTGGAGGGTGTGGGAGCTTATGTTGCCGATCAGAACCAGATCCGGAAACCTTTCCTTCAACCTCTCAAGATCCATCCCCGCCCGCCTGTCTATCTCGTAGTATCCCCTGACGCCCGATCCCCCGAACAGGTCGTCCGCCACGTCCCACAGGTTCCCGTCGCTCCCGAAGAGGTAGTAGACGCCGTATTTCTCGCACTCCTGGGTCAGCTCGATGAGTTTGGGGAGCAGCAGCTCCCTGAAGAGCCTCGGCGAGTAGAACGGGCCTCTGTTGTCGGCCATATCCCCGCCGCCGAAGATCAGCTTAACGCCCATCTTCGCGAGCACCCGGACGTTCTTTTTGGCCCTTATGAGCTGGGCCTGTAGGTGTTTGTCGACTATGTCCGGCCTCAACGCCAGCGCCTCGAACCAGATCTCCGAGCCGAACGGCACGCCCAGACCGGCCCCTCCCGCCCTGATCTCCCTCTCGCCTTTGAAATATTCGATCGCCGCTTTGATATCGGGGAAGCTATCCTCGGTCGGCTCGTATTCATAAGCCGCCTGAAGCTCCCTCTCGACCCTCCTCTCCAGCTCCTCCAGCGTGGGCTTGACCTTGGGACTCCAGTCCACGACCTGGTAAAGCTCCGTTTCGGGGTCGAACCTCCTCACCTGCCAGCTCCCCTCGGGATCGCCGTAGAGGAAGGTGTATTCATCGAGCTTCTTGGTCGGCTTGACGTTAAGCCTCCAGTATGACGGCCGGACGATGTCCATGTCGAGTATCTCGGCCAGCTCGAAGGCGTCCCGCCTCGACCTCTCGAGGAACTCCTGATGAGCCTCCTCCCCCTCCCAGAGCGCCCTGGCCTCCCTCCACTGCTGAACGCCCCCGCCGACGTATGCCTCCCTCCCGAGGATGTAGGAGGCGGCCTTCGAGGAGAAGGAGATATGGTGCACCGGTATCCTGTCCGTCCGCTCCCCTCTGAAGGCCGCCAAAACCCTCTCCTTAGGCGTCATACGTGTTTGACCAGCCACTCATAACACTTCCTGTAGCCGACCCTGGGGTCCTCCCTTCCCTCATATTCGGCACACCAGACCCCGTCGTATCCGGCCTCCTTGAGACATTTGACGGCGTAGAGCAGGTCTATCTCCCCTTCGCCCAGCGCCTCGCCCTTATACTCGCCCCTGCTTCCCCTGCCGTCCTTCATGTGGGTGTGGAGCGTGTAGGGCGCGATGATCTCGTAAAAGCGCTTGACGGTCTCCAGGTCGTGTCCGAACCATCTGTAGTTCATCGTGTCCAGGTTCGCCCCGACCCTTTTGGAGCCGACCATCTCGAAGATCCTGACCTGAAGCTCGGCGTCGTTGGTCACAAGCCCGTGGTTATCGAGGGCGAAGTAGATGTCCATCTCCTCGGCGAAATCCAGGCATCTCTTCAGACAGCCCGCTATGGCCTCCGCCCATCTCTCCTGTGGGACGCTCTCTTTAGGCCTGCCCCCCTCCGTCCTTATGACGTTCGTCCCCAGTATCTTGGCCAGCCCGCAGATCCTCCTCATCCGCTCGACCTGTCTTTTGATCTCCTCCTCGTCAAGCAGGACGAAATCGTTGCCCGCGCTCAAGGCGGAGACTTTGAGGCCGTGGGATTCGACCAGCTTCGCCACCTTTTCGGCCTCGGCTTCGGGGTTTTCGACACCCTGGCCCCACACGTCCGATATCTGAAGCTCGACGTATCCATACCCGGTCTCGCTGGCGTAGCGCAGGAACTCCTCGAGCGAGCCGGGGATGTTGTAGTGAATGATTCCGATCTTCTTCTCCATCTCGCACCTCCCTATCTCCCGGTTATTTGATCCTGAGATAACCTCCTCTGACCGAGACCTTTATCTCGGCCCCTCCCTCGCCTATCGATCCGGAGAACCTCCCCCCCTCGCGGGAGATCTGATCCAGCTCCCTTTCAAGCGAGAGGTCGCCGCCTATGACCTCCCCTTCGATCGAGAAGGCGGGCGAGGGGCCGAATTTGAGCTCGACGTTCCCGCCGGTCACGTCTATCTCCACCCTGCCGCTTTTGAGATCCCCAAGATCGGCCCTGAGGTTTCCGCCGGCCACGGCGGCCCTCACCGCTTCGACGCTCAAATTCGAACAGCTCAACCCTCCCCCGGCCACCATCAGCTCAAGCTCGGAACACCTCAGCCCGTTGATCTCGACCGACCCGCCGGCGCACCGCATCGATACCCTGCCGCCGATCGACAGGTTGAGCGCCGTCAGACCCCCTCCCCTTATCTCAGCCCTCAGCTCGGAGACGTGGGCCGGCACGGAGACCTCGGCGTCGCCCCGGGCGGTGTGCAGCTTGACCTTCCCGTTTTCGACCTCGTATCTGTGCCTGGCCGTCCCGGAGAGGGTCAGATCCCTCCCCTCCTCCACGCCCCTCAGCCTCAGGTTGCCGCCGCGGTGGTCGATCTCCAGCGAGGCGGCTTGGGGGATCGATATGGAGGTGGAGACGCCCGCCGGCCCGAAGACCGTCTCGAAAAAGCCCCTCAGCTCCGAGGACAGGTTCCCTATGTAGCTGAAGGTCTCCTCGATGACCCTCCCGATCTTATCCGTCGGAAACCCCCTCCTCTTCTCCAGCGCCTCCAGCAGCTTCAGCGCCTCCTCGGGGGTTATCCGCCCCTCCTGAAGCATCCTGAGGATCATCATCTTCTCCTCATCCACTTTCAGCTCACCTCCTCGGGTTTGATCGTCATCGTCCCCGATTTGACGCTTATCTTGACGCTCCTATCCCCTCCCTCCTTTATGAACTCCACCGAGGTCGGCGTTTGCCGGACGACCTCGAACCTGTCCGATATCCCCTTTATCCCCTCCAGGTCGGCCTTAACGACGCCCTCCTCGACCCCCGCCTGCAGCTGACAGCTGTAGTCCCTGGGCACGATCAGCGTGATATCCCCTCCCTCCAGCGCGACGTATACATCGCCCTTGAACCCGGAAAGCTCCAGGTCGCATCTCCCCCCTTTAAGCGTGAACCCCCCTTCGAGATCGGAGGCGGTCACCTGTCCGGACTGTATCCCTAGCTTCACCTCGCCTGAACACCCCTCTATGTCCGCCAGGCACTCGTTGGATCTGATCGAAAGCTCTCCCTTCAAGCTTTTGATCGATATCTCCTCGGCGGCTTTAACCCTTATGAAGAGGTCGCATTCGAGCCCTTGAGCGGTTATGAGCTCCGCCTCCTCCATCGAGAGGTTGACCGCCTGCGCTGAGGCGGGGACGTTCACCTTGAGGTGGGATTGGCCCGATGTGAGCTCAATGAACTCCCCTCTGCATATGGCGTCCAGCTCCTCATCCCCTTTCGCGGCCGCCCACAGCTCCTCCAGATCGTGCGAGCCGATCTCGACCCTGCCGCCGCTCTTCTCTATGAAGAGGATCGCCCCGGGCGGGGTTTTGACCATCAGCTTCCCCTTGCTCCTCTCGACCTTCTTAGCCCGCCTCCTCGTTTTAGGCTCGGCGGGCGCGGGGGATAGGGCTTTTACGGCCTGAAGGCGGGAGAGGTGCCAGATCAGGCCGTCTCTGATCTGGGAGAGGTGGTTTTTGATCTCATCCAGCTGCTCGATGAGGGCCGTCAGGGATGAGGTCAGCCTCTCAAGCTCGGATAAAGGGTCGGAGATCAGCTCAAGCAGCCTCTTGCCCTCTTCGGGGGAAATCCTCCCCGAAGCGACCATCCTCAGTATTGAAAGCCTCTCATCGCCCATGATCGCCCTCCGACTGAAGCAGCTCTATGGCCTGTTCCGGGGTGATCTCCCCCTTTTCAAGCTTTCTTATGATCTCCCCCTTTTCGACGGGCGGCTGATGAGCTGAATAAGCCCCCTCCATCTCGGCTATGGCCTCCTCCAGCATCCGCTTCAGCACCGGATATGATACTCCGAGGTCCTGCTGGGTTTTCCGCATGTTGCCCCTGTTTTTGATGAAGGTCAGGATCAGCTTGAGGTTTTCCTCCGAAAGCCTGCAGAAGGGGCATCCCGTGAAGCTCCCCTCGACCGAGGCGCCGCATCTGAGGCAGGTCACCCTTTTAACCGTCGTTTCGCCGCCGCAGAAGGGACATCTGCCGGGGAACCTGGACATCATCCCCTCCCGCCTCTCGGAGTTTGGGGACAGAAAGATTATAGCAGAAAACTGATGCGGCGGGGAAGCGGGGGTTTGAGCCCCCGCTTCGGCTGCCCTCAGGAGGGTTTATCAGCGCCTCAACCTTCCCCGCAAAGCCTCAGGAGAAACTCCCACTCCTTGTCCACGCGTTCCTGTAAGGCTCGGATGACCTCCCTTCCCTTCTCGTCCTTGAACAGATGGGCGAACCTCCGCTGAGGCTTGAGCCATTCCTCGACGGGGAGCTTCTCCTTCGGCCTATAGTTGAGCGTCCACTTGGTTCCCTCCTCGACCTCAAAAAGCGGCCATACACAGGTTTCCACGGCGAGCCTGGATATCTCCACCGTTTCATCGGAGTTGATCCCCCAACCGGGGACACACGGGCAGAGGACGTTGATGAAGGAGGGGCCGTCGACTTGAGCGGCTTTCCTCACCTTCTCCACCACATCTCTCCACCTCCACACGGTCGTCTGGGCCACGTAGGGGATCTCGTGCGCCGCCATGATGAAGGTCAAATTCTTCCTGTGCTGGGGCTTTCCGGGTATGGCTTTTCCCGCGGGGGATGTGGTGGTATGCGCCCCGATGGGGGTGGCCGATGAGCGCTGATAGCCTGTGTTAGAGTAGGCCTCGTTGTTGAGACAGATGAAGATCATCCTGTGGCCTCTCTCCATCGCCCCGGAGAGGGCCTGGAGTCCGATGTCATAGGTTCCCCCGTCGCCCGCCACCCCCATGAAGACGATCCGGGGAAGTTCCTTCCCTCTCCTTTGAAGGGCGTTGTAAGCGGCTTCCACCCCGGCGATGGTGGAGGCGGCGTTCTCGAAGGCGCAGTGGATCCAGGGTATCCTCCAGGCGGTGAAGGGGAAGATGGTGGTGGAGACCTCAAGACAGCCCGTGGCCACGGCCATCACCACGGGCTCATCGACCGCCAGGAGGGCTTGCCTTATGAACAGCGCCTCCCCGCAGCCGGGGCAGAGCCTGTGGCCCGGGGTTATCCTCTCCTCCCTCTTGATCAAATCCTTCAGGGTCAAAGCGGCCATCCTCATCACCTCCTTTTCACTCCCTCACGCCCGCGAACCTCAAAGGCTCCCTCACCTCGCCCTTCCGGGCGGCATCGAAGGCCCAGTCCATGATCTGATGGAAATGCTCGAGCGAGATATCCCTTCCCCCCAGTCCGTATATGACGTTCATCGTCAGAGGCCTGCTGTCGAGGTCGTAAAGGGCGGAGCGAACCTCCGTGTAAAGCGGCCCGCCCTCCGCCCCGGGGGAGGTGGCCCTGTCAAGGACGACGGCGACCTTAACCTTTCCCAGAAGGTCGGATAGCTGTTTTGCGGGGAAAGGTCTGAAGACGCGCACCTTGACCAGCCCCACGCCCTCTCCCGAATCGCGCCTCTCGTCGACGGCCACCTTCGCCGTTCCGGCCGCCGATCCCATTACGACCAGGGCGACCTCGGCGTCGTCCATCCTGTAGGCCTCGAGCAGGCCGTATTCCCTGCCGGTGAGCTCGCCGTATTGTCGGCCTACCTCCTCGATGACCTTGGGAACGGCTTTATACGCCTCAAGCTGCTGGCGCTTGTGCTCGAAGTAGAAGTCGGTGAAGTCCAGGGGCCCCATTGTGACGGGGTGCTCGAGGTCGAGCAGCGAGATATCCGCCTCCCTTTCCCCCACGAACTTCGCCACGTCCTCGTCGTCCAGGACCTCCATCGTCTCCACGGAGTGCGAGATGATGAACCCATCGTAGTTGACCATCACCGGCAGCAGGACCTCCGGATGCTCGGCTATCCTCACAGCCTGGATCATGTTGTCGTAGGCTTCCTGGGCGTTTTCGCTGAAGAGCTGTATCCAACCCGTGTCGCGAGCCCCCATCGCATCGGAATGGTCGCAGTGGATGTTGATGTTCGCCGACAGGCTGCGGTTGACCAAGGCCATCACGATGGGGAGCCTCAGGGCGGCGGCGATGTAGAGTATCTCCCACATTAAAGCCAGGCCCTGTGACGAGGTGGCGGTCATAGCCCTCGCCCCGGAGGCCGCCGCGCCCACGCACGCGCTCATCGCCGAATGCTCGCTCTCCACCGCTATGAACTCGGTGTGAACCTCGCCGTTGTGGACATACTGTGAGAAGTATTGAACCACCTCGGTTTGGGGTGTTATGGGGTAAGCGGCCACCACGTCCGGCTTACACTGCTTCATGGCCAAGGCCACCGCTTGATTGCCTTCAAGCGCCATAACCTTCCTTCCCATCTTCAGCTCACCTCCCTTCTATATTCGCCCCGCCGCTTTCATCCCTCCTTTTTCATCTCGATGGCCCCCGCGGGGCAGACCTTGGCGCAGATGCCACACCCCTTGCAATAGTCGTAATCGATCCCCATCATCTTCCCCGCCTCGGGATCGACGAGGATGGTTCCGTCCGGGCAGCTTATCCAGCAGATCAGGCAGTGGCGGCACTTCTCCTCATTCCAAACGGGCCTAAACGACCTCCAGCTCCCCGTTTTGTAGGCCAAGGCCGTCCCCGGTTGATCGATGATCCCCCCTCGGGGGAGCTCATGCCACTTCGCATCTCGCGGGATGACCTTTAT
>QNBQ01000065.1 GCA_003645735.1 Candidatus Poribacteria bacterium | reverse complement strand
TCAACTCCAACCTCTGGTGCTCCGACATGACCACCAGGCTCTACCAGGTGCTGGAGGAGGACGAGGACTTCGACATCGAGACGAGGCTCTACTGTGAGTGGGGCAACAACCAGTCCGACATAGCGGGGGTCGTCGTCAAGTTCCCCGCCGTCGACAACTGGATAAACATCAAGCTCTGGATGCACGGCGACAAAACCGCTCAGCTCCAGTTTCAGAAGAAATGCGTCGAGGCCGGCGATGGGCTGACCGGAAGGGTTCCGGGATACAACCCGACCGGCGGGAAGGCGGAGGTGTTCCTAAGGCTCGTCAAGAAGGGGAACGAATACACGGCGTATTACAAGGAGAAAGAGGATCAGGACTGGATCGAGATCGGCACGACCCACGGCTTCGACTCCCTCCCGATGGAGGTGGGGCTTTTCGGGGGAGTCGACGTCGGCAACGGGAAGCTTCTGATCCAGTTCGATTATTTCATCGACCACACGAGCCCGTTTAAGACCCCGGTGGGCCCTAGGGATAAACTGGCCGTCAGATGGGCCGAGATCAAGGCGAGATGAGAGGAGGTGCGGTATGGGGGCCAAGATATTGGAGGGCAAACCGATAGCTCAGAAGATCAAAGAGGAGGTCAAAGCAGAGGTCGAGAAGCTCAAAGCCGAGGGGGTAACCCCCTGTCTGGCCGCCGTCCAGGTCGGAGAGGATCCGGCCTCCAAATCCTACATAAGGAGCCAGAGGAGGAGCTGCAAGGAGGTGGGGATCGAATACAAGCTGTTCACGCTGCCGGAGAACACCTCCAAGGAGGAGCTTAAGGAGTTCATCGAAAAGCTGAACAATGACCCCTCCATAACGGGGATAATCCTGCAGATGCCCCTTCCGAAGCACATCGACGCGAGGGAGGCTTTTTGTTGGATCGACGAGAAGAAGGACGTTGAGGGGGTCACGCCGGCCAATCTGGGGTTGATCGCCTTCGACATGCCGAGGCTGGCCCCGCCCACGGCGCTGGCGGCTATCAGAATGATCGAGGAGACGGGCGAGGAGGTCCTGGGGAGGGAGACGGTGGTCGTCGGCAGGAGCACGATAGTGGGCAAACCCGCAGCCCTGCTGCTGCTTCAGAGGAAGTTCTCGGCCACCGTCACCGTCTGCCACACCGGCACATCCAAGAGGGGAAAGCTCGAGGAGCACGTCAGGAACGCCGAGATACTGATCGCCGCCGCCGGCCAGCCGCACCTGATCAAGGGCGAGTGGGTCAAGGAGGGAGCGATAGTGGTGGACGTCGGGATGAACTACGTCGAGGGGAAGTTCGTGGGCGATGTGGAGTTCGAAACGGCCAAAGAGCGGGCCTCCTACATCACGCCCGTCCCCGGAGGCGTGGGGCCGGTGACGACCGCTATACTGCTCAGGAACGTCGTCGAGGCGGTCAAATGGCAGAGGGAGGGGTAAAGTTCACCAGTCGAAGGTGGACTTCCAGGCGCGCTTTAGCTCGCGGATGTCGGCGTCGACTAAAATCCGGCCATCTCTTCCTCTGACGAGGAACCTCGTGTCCTCCCTGACCCGGCCTATCAGGCCGAAGGGGACGTCCTTCAAAACCTCCTCAAACTTTTGACGGTTTTCAGGGGCGACTTCGACTATAAACCTGCTGTTCGACTCGGAGAACAGCACGAAGTCGTCCCTTTTTATCTCCTCACCCAACGGCACGCCCTTCAGATCGATCTCCATCCCGTATCCGCCCGCGAAGGCCATCTCGGCCGCCGCCACGCCTATCCCTCCCTCGGAACAGTCGTGACAAGCCCTGACAAGCCCCTCCTGAATCGCCTCGTGTAGCCTCAGCATGACCGGCTTGCCGATCTCCGGCCTGACCTTGGGCACCTTGTTCCCCACGTAGCCCATCACGTAGTAGTAGTGGGAGCCGCCGGTCTCGTCGAACGTCAGCCCCACGACGTAGATCAGATCGCCCGGCGATTTGGCGTCCATGCTGACCACCTTGGTCACGTCCTCTATGACGCAGATGGCGGAGATCAGCAGGGTGGGGGGTATGGCGACCTCCTCGCCCGTCGTCCTGTCCTTATACTCGTTGTAGAGGCTGTCCTTGCCCGATATGAACGGGGTGCCGTAGGCGACGGCGATGTCGTAGCATGCTTTTGCCGCCCTCACGAGTGAGCCGAGCCTGTCGGGCTTATCAGGGTTGCCCCAGCTGAAGTTATCCAGCAGCGCCGTCCTCTCTATGCTGCCGCCGACCGCCGTTATGTTCCTGAGCGCCTCGTCTATGGCCGAGGCGGCCATCCAGTAGGTGTCGATGTCCCCGTATTTCGGGTTGATCCCGTTGGCGACCGCTATCCCCTTCTTGGATCCCAAAACCGGCGCCACGACCGCCGCATCGCCCGGCCCGTCGTTCTCCGCGCCCTGAAGCGGCTTGAGCACGCTGCCGCCCTGAACCTCGTGGTCATACTGCCTTATCACCCACTCCTTGCTCGCAACGTTGGGGGAGGAGAGGATCTTGAGGAGGTAGGGGGTAAGATCCTCCGGCTGGGGGAAGTCAGGCTCGGGGTGGGTTGGCCTGATCCACACCGCCTTTTTCTTAACGTTCGGCCTGCCCTTGTGCAGGAACTCCATCTCCAGGTCGTCCACCACCTCGCCCTCATCCATCACCACCAGCCTCTTCGTATCGGTGAACTCGCCTATGACCGCCGCCTCGACGTCCTCGGAGGCGAAGATCTCGAGCAGCTCCTCGACGTTCTCCGGCGGCACGGCCAACACCATCCTCTCCTGCGACTCGGACAGCCATATCTCCCACGGCGCCAGCCCCTCGTATTTGAGCGGAACCTTCTCCAGGTGGACTAATGCTCCTGTTTCGGCGCCCATCTCGCCTATGGCCGACGAGAACCCTCCGGCGCCGCAGTCGGTTATGGCAGAGTAAAGCCCTCTGTCGCGCGCCTGGAGCAGCGTGTCGACCAACTTCTTTTCGACTATCGGGTTGCCGATCTGCACGACGCTCCCGAGCCGCTCGGAGCTTTCGTCGAGCTCAAGCGATGCGAACGTCGCCCCGTGTATCCCGTCCCTGCCCGTCCTGCCGCCCACGACGACGATCAGATCGCCCGGCCTCACCCTCTTGCTGCACCGGTTTTTGGGGATCAGCCCGACGTTCCCGCAGTAGACGATCGGGTTGCAGAGATACCGGTTATCGAACAGTATGGCGCCGTTGACGGTGGGTATGCCCATCCTGTTGCCGTAATCCCGGACGCCGGCCACGACCCCCTTGAATATCCTCTTGGGGTGGAGCACGCCCTTGGGGAGCTGGTCGTAGGGGTAATCGGGCATGCCGAAGCAGAAGACGTCGGTGTTGAGGATCGGCTTTGCCCCCAGCCCGGTTCCGAGCGGATCCCTTATCACCCCGCCTATCCCCGTCCCCGCCCCGCCGTAAGGCTCGACGGCGGAGGGGTGGTTGTGTGTTTCGACCTTGAAGGCGATGTTGTAGTTTTCGTCGAACTCTATGATCCCGGCGTTATCGACGAAGACGGAGACGCACCACGGCTTGTTTATCTCGTAGGTCGCGCGCATTATGGTCGATTTGAGCAGGTTGTCTATCAGCTCGGTGCCGTTCTCGTCGGTGTATTCTATCAGCCCTTTAAACGTCTTGTGGACGCAGTGCTCCGACCAGGTCAGTGCTATCGTCTCAAGCTCCACGTCGGTCGGGTTCCTGCCCAGCTTCCTGAAATAGGCCTGGATCGCCCTCATCTCGTCCAGGTTGAGCGACAACAGCCCTTCCCTGCTTATCCTCTCAAGCTCCTCGTCGTCGGCCTCCAGTATCGGTATGACCCTGACCTTAGCCCTCATCCCCCTCACCCTTCAGACGACGATGTTTATCAGCTTTTTGGGGACATAGATGACCCGTTTGGGCGTTTTGCCCTCGATGTATCGTTTGACGTTGTGGTGCTCCATTGCCGCCCGTTTGACCTCCTCCTCGCTCGCGTCGGCGGGGACCGTCACCCTGCCCCTCACCTTCCCGTTGACCTGAACGACGATCAACATCTCCTCTTCGACCAGCGCGCTTTCGTCCCACTTCGGCCACGGATGCCTGACCAGCCCTGGCTCATTGCCGATCCTCTCCCAGAGCTCCTCGCATATGTGCGGGGCGAAGGGCGAAAGCAGCAGGATGAGCGACTCGACCCCCTCGCGCAGGACAGCTTTGAAGGCCGGCTCGTCCGACCTCTCCATCCCATACATGAAGTTCACCAGCTCCATTATCGCGCTTATCGCCGTGTTGAAGTGCATCCTCTCCTCGATGTCGGTCGTGACCCGCTTTATCGTCCTGTGGACCATCCTCCTCAGCTCGCGGGCCGGCTTGGAAAGCCCCGACGGATCATACTCTGGCTTGACATCCTTGATCTCGTCCATGAGCTCGTGAACAAGATCCCAAACCCTGTTGAGGAACCTGTATGACCCCTCTATCCCCCGGTCGCTCCACTCCAGATCCCTTTCGGGCGGGGCGGCGAACATCATGAAGACCCTGACCGTGTCGCACCCGTATTTCTTGATCATATCGTCCGGATCGACCACGTTCCCCTTCGATTTGGACATCTTCGCCCCGTCTTTGACGACCATCCCCTGGGTGAGCAGGTTCGTGAACGGCTCGTCGAAGTCGATCAGCCCCAGATCCCTCATCACCTTCGTGATGAACCGGGCGTAAAGCAGGTGGAGCACGGCGTGCTCTATGCCGCCGATGTATTGTTCGACCGGCATCCAGTAGCCCACCGTTCCCTTAGAGAACGGCTCCTCCTCGTTACGCGGATCCACATACCTGAGGAAATACCAGGAGGAGTCGACGAAGGTCGACATCGTATCGGTCTCCCTGTGGGCGAGCCTCCCGCACCTGGGGCACTTGACCTCGTAGAACTCCTTGCAGGAGACCAGCGTGGCCGTGCCGCTTCCTTTGTATTCGACGTCCTCGGGCAGCAGGACGGGCAGGTCTTCGTAGGGGACGGGGACGGTCCCGCAGGAGTCGCAGTAGATGATCGGTATGGGCGTGCCCCAATATCTCTGGCGGGAGATGCACCAGTCCCGCAGCTTATACTGGACCGATCTCCTCCCGATCCCCTTCGACTCCATGTATTCGACGATCCTCTGCTTGCCCGTCTCGCTGTCCAGCCCCGAGAACTCCCCCGAGTTGACCATCACCCCGGGCTCCTCGTATGCCTCCTCCATCGTCTCCGGGTCGAGCGAGTAGTCCGGCTTTTGGATGACGATCCTGATCGGGAGGTTGTATCGTTTGGCGAACTCGAAGTCCCTCTGGTCGTGCGCCGGGACGGCCATGATCGCGCCCGTGCCGTATTCCATCAGCACGTAGTCGGCGATCCATATCGGTATTTTCTCGCCGGTCATCGGGTTGATGCAATAGGCGCCGGTGAAGATCCCCCTCTTCTCGCCCATCTCCGCCGTCCTCTCGATCTTTGTCCTCTTGGTCACCTCCTCGACGAACCTCATCACCTCGGCTTCCCTGTCCGTCCCCCTCACCAGTTTTTTCACCATCGGGTGTTCGGGGGCCAGCACCATGTATGTGGCGCCGTAGACGGTGTCGGGCCTGGTCGTGAAGACGGTTATGACCTCGTTCGAGCCGGCGACCGGGAAGTCGATCTCCGCCCCCTCGCTTCTGCCTATCCAGTTGCGCTGCATGATTATGACCCGCTCCGGCCATCCCTCGAGCTTATCCAGATCCCTCAGCAGCTCCTCGGCGTAGGCCGTTATCCTGAGGAACCACTGCATCAGAGATCTCTGGACGACGGGCGAGTCGCACCTCCAACACCTGCCGTTCACCACCTCCTCGTTGGCCAGCACGGTCTGGCACGACTCGCACCAGTTTGCCGCCGCCTCCTTTCTGTAGGCCAACCCCCTCTCATACATCTTCAGGAAGAGCCACTGGTTCCACCTGTAGTATTCGGGCGAGCAGGTGGAGATCTCCCTGTCCCAGTCGTAGCTGAACCCCATCCTCTTCAGCTGTTTCCTCATGTATTCGATGTTGTTCCTCGTCCAGGTGGCGGGGTGCACCCCGTGTTGGATGGCGGCGTTTTCCGCCGGCAGGCCAAAGGCGTCCCAGCCCATCGGGTGCAGGACGTTGTATCCCTGCATCATCCTGTATCTGGCCAGCACGTCCCCGATCGTGTAGTTCCGGACGTGCCCCATGTGTATCCTCCCCGAGGGGTAGGGGAACATCTCCAGCAGGTAATATTTGGGCCGGCCGTCGTCCTCCGTCACCTTGAACAGCTTCCTCTCCTCCCAGAACCTCTGCCACTTCGTCTCTATCTCCTCAAACGGATACCCTTCCCTGCTCATACGCCATCCCTCTCCGTCCCATCGGGTTCGAGAAATTATAACATATTTCGGGCGATGTGGTTTTCAACGCGGTGTTCCAAACATGTCCTCGCTAAGACTCTCCCTTTCATTCGGGTCTCCCGAGCTTTCCGTTTGGATGCTTGGGAAGAATGCGCAATCTGAAGGAGAAGCCCCCGCCCCTGTTTACGATCTTCACCAGGACGGTGTTCCTCCCCGCCTTCAGCTTCACGGGGACGATGTGTTGATCCACCGCCCCCCACATGCCCCAGCTCCGCGGCTCGGCGCAGACCTCCTCGCCGTTTATCCACACCTTGATCTCATCGTCCTTCGCCACCCCCAGCTTGGCCGTCCTCTCCTCGGGCGACCCTATCTCCGCATAGGCGTAGGCGACCTCCCAGCCGCTCAGGCTCAAAAACGAGAGGTCGATATCGGTTGACGGTCCCGGCCTATATCGGCGCCACCTCAGCCTCCTCCCGAACCACTTACATTCCCCGTCCAGGTCGATCCCCCCTTTAGACAGATACTCCTTTTCGGGCGGGTAAGGCAGGTCGAGCCCGGCGACGCCGGGGCTTTCGAACGGGCCGATAATGCGCCAGCTTGAGGGGTCGATCAGACCGGCCTTTTCCAGCTCCTCCCTCGCCCCGGCCTCATCCCCTATCCTCCGCCGAACTATGCTTAAGGCTAGATGAGCGCTCATCCTCACCGCCTCCCCGCTCATCTCCGCCAGCTTCCGACAGAACCGCTCGAAGCCCTCTACATCATCCGTCCTTTCGGCGAGCCAGAGCAGCTGGCCGTAGAATGAGGAGAGCCCCGGGCTCAGCTCCTCGGACAGCTTCACCTCCTCCCTCAACAGCTCGATCGCCTGATCGTATTCCCTCAGGAGCATGTGCGCCTCCGCGAGCCTCGTCCGAGGGCCTTTCCCCTCGGCTATGAGCTTCTCACACAGCTTCGGAACCATCTCAAGCTTAACCCCCCTCTCCACCAGCTCGCGCGCCGCCGTCAGCGGATCTTCCAAGGCAACCCATTTCACATAGATCGCCTCGGCCTTCTCCTTCTCCTCCTTCCTCAGGTAGGCCCGTGCCAGC
>QNBQ01000064.1 GCA_003645735.1 Candidatus Poribacteria bacterium | reverse complement strand
TTTTTGAGAGGGATACGAGCTCCTCCCATATCCGGGCTTGAGATACTACAGGCTCCTCCCGAGTTTCCTGGGGGAACCTCAAGGTCACTATCCCGAGCTTTAGAACATCCGCCGGCTCTTCCTCGGGCATGGATAAAATATCCTCGGGGTCTATATCCCTTAGATCCACCCCCTCCTCCCACAGCCGCTCCAGCTCCTTGCTCAACTGATCGATGATCTCGCGGGATTCTATTAGGATTCCTATCTCCTCGTTATGCTCCAACCCGTTCTCCGTGAGGTTAGAGGACGTTATCACCGCTATTGCGTCGTCGAACAGGTAGACCTTCGCGTGCAAGTTCATCAAAATCCTTACCTCTACATCTTCGTCGTAGAGGACGATGAAGGCGTCCCTGTTGCTCGGGGACGCGCTCGTCAGGAACCTAACCCTCCTCTTCCCCCTGAGCGCAACTATCTCGGAGACGATCTTCTCACCTAAGAATGGGGAGCAGATGAACACCTCGGACTCGCTGCCGTGGAAAAGCTTCATCAACTCATCCCTCCAAGGGCCTCTTACTAGTCTCATGTCTCATCTCCTCCCGGGCTATATTTCTCCCTGACGGATCTCGGGAGCAAAGGCCAAAACGCCCCCTTATCCCTCCTGGGGCTGAACCTGACCGTTCCCGGCCTTATATTTGTCCTCTCGACGTAGATCCTCCCGTGAGCTATGCTGACTATCCTCCACCCCTTCCCCGCCAAAACGAACACCTCGTCAACGGGAAGCGACACCCTTCCGACGGTCTTCTGGGATCTCACATCGATCACCGGCAGATCGACTTGATCGGGTATATTGGAGTGGATCGTTCCCCTTTCCCCCTCGTTCATGAGCCTTTCCGAGGCATGCCATCTGCCGAGCTCTCTCCTCACATATCCGCGTCTGATGAGCTCGCTCAATATCTCTTGGATGTCCTCCTCATCCACGCCGAACCCTTCGAAAGCGCCCATGAGCTCATCCTCCTTCACCCCTGAGGGGTTCCCGTAGAGGATGGAGAAGATCTGCTGCACGACCACGGAGGGATCCGGTGTATACTGGGATCGCTCGATCTCCCCCCTCCTGGCAGCCTCGAACATCGCCTCTAACATCGCTTTCTCATCGGATGTCCTGTAGATACCAAAGGCCCTTATCCTGCCGCTCCTCCTGTTCCCCCTGCCCAGCCGCTGGAGAAGCGATGTGACGCTCCAGGGCACCTCCGCTATGACCACGCAGTCTATGTCGCCTATGTCTATGCCTATCTCAAGCGTCATGGTTGCGACACATATGCCGAAGCGCGATTCCCTCATGAACTCCTCCGCCTCGTGTCTGACGGCCCGGTCGAGGCTGCCGTGGTGGACGACCACGTATCTCCTGTCGCCTAGGAGATCCCCCAGCTCCCCCGCCGCTTCCTCAACGCTCCTCCTCTTGTTACAGAACACGAGGAGCTTCCGGAGCGATTCCCGTCGGGCGCATTCGAGCATCTCCCTGAGCGAGCTCACAAGCGTGTAATCTATCTCCCTGCTCCCCTCGATCCTCACAATCGCGTCCGGATCGAAATATCTTCGGGCGACCTCCTCGGGCTCCGCCACGGTTGCCGATAAGGCGTAAAAGCTCGGGTCGTATCCCAACCCTTTCCTGAGCCTGTTGAGCAGGATCCTCAGCTGATCGCCCCTGTAGGTGTTGTCCACGAGGTGGATCTCATCCAAGACGACAGCCTTTAACCCTTCGAACGCCTCGGGATGTCTGCACAGGAGGGAATCGAAGCTCTCAGGGGTGGTTATCAACACGTTGGACGGCCTCCGCGGGTTGAACAGAGGCCTGTCGGACGTCTTCACGCTCAGGGTCACGCCTAAGTCCCCTAAGGGGCCCTCCAGCCTGTGATACATGTCGTTAACGAGCGCCCTGGTGGGGGAGATGTAGAGGACGAGCAGCCCTTTCAAGTCCGAGCTCAGGATCCCCTCCACAACGGGCGCCATGACCGCCTCCGTTTTGCCGCTCGCCGTCGGGGAGACGACCATCACGTTCTCGCCCTCGATCACGTGAGGTATGGTCTCGAGCTGAACGGGCAGAAGCCTCCCATACCTCCCGAAGAACGGGATCCACGTCCTCCTCAACAGCCTCTTGATCCTTCTTGTGGGCCTAATCTGATCCATCCTCCCTCACCTTGAACCTGCTGAGATCGAGCGCCTCCACGGCGGCCTTGATGAACCTCCTGGTCCTCCCATGCTCCCAATCGGTCACCGCTTCGAAGAGCCCCTCTATCGAGGCGTCTCCCTCCATGTGATCGTATGCCTCGGCGTATATCAGGCAGATGGTCTCAAAAGCGCTTCTCAGACTCTCCCCGCTTAGATCCTCTATCTCCACTCTTTCAACCTCGTCCAAGGGTGGCTTATACAGGGCTTCCACGGGCGCGAAGGCGAAGATCACCTTGACGAAACAGGGGATCCTCCAGGCGTAACTTAAGCGAACATAACGGGACATCCCGTAATACTGCAGTCCCGTATCGATCCCGTAAAACCCCCTCCTCCAGGGATCCCACTCGACCTCCTCGTATAGGAGGTTTATGTCCCCCTCGGCCAGCATGAGAAGCCCTTTGAGGAAGTTAAAGGTTCTCTCCCTCTGATAGCTCGTCTCCAGGATGGACTCGATCGCCTCGGCCTCGTCGAACAGGATCAGGAACCCCTTAAGCCCGAGCATTGCCTTGGCCGCCCAGCCGATCCCGCTTATTATGTTGCAGTATATGTTCGCGGTTGTGAACTTGCCGGGAAGGGTGGGATATCTTCTTGATCGTTCGACAGCCCTCCCCTCTATCCAATCCCAAAAAGCCTCGTCCTCCTCCGGCTCATAGCATAAATACCAGTGGTTTCTGAGCTCCCCCCTGCCCGAGACCGATCTTATGAAATCCCTGAAACTTTTGATATCGTTCCCTTCCTTGTATCTGAAGGCGGACGCTATCTCGGCGTATACCCTTTTAGGCCTGTGCAGGGAGACCTCCTGCGGATCGAGATCCACCTTGGACACCGCCCATCCTCTCTTCAAGGCGATGTGTTTCGTGTATTCGAGCAGGTGCGTCTTGCCGCTGCCGTATTCGCCGATTATGAGCAGCGCGCCGTCTTCGCCCTCCTCCAGCCACCTGGTAATCCTCTCGATCTCCCTCTCCCTGCCGAAGGTGAACTCCTCGACCATATCTTGGGGGACGATCCCCATCCTGAAGGCCTCTATCATCCTGCGCGCTCTGAACTTATTGCGGGGGAGCACAGGTCTTGGAGGTCCAGGCCTTGATATGCTCAGCTCCTCCGCCAGATACCTCACCTCGTCGAACCTGACCCACCTCCTCAGCCCGTCCTCGAACCTCACGTATAGCTCAAAACCCCCTCCCCTGCTCCTCTCCACGACTCCCCTGCCATACCTTTCATGTTCGACTATGTCCGCCATCCCTCAAAGACCCACCTCCTCGGCGGAGACTGCCTCGCCGCTGGTCCTGAGCTTGTGGAACCCTTGGATGACCTTTTGCACGAAAAGCCTTTTATAGCCCACGTCACCGTATCTACGGTTGTAAGCCCCCCGGGCGATGTTGAGAACGGTCTCGGCGAGCTCCCTCCTCGGGAGCCGTAGGCCGTATGCCGTCTCATATATACGCGCCAGCTTCATCCCTATCTGGTTGAGATCTAAAACGGGATCGACCTCGGCTTTCTCGAGATCTATCCTCACCCCGGTGGGGTTGAGCTCCTCGTCGAATACCGTGGAAAGCCTCTGTCTCAGAGCCTCGTAGATCTGCGCCCTCCCCTCCAGGAAGCTGTCGTCGGGGACGGCGTAGAAGAACATGGCGTTTCTGAACCCCGTGTGCCCGCACTCGTCTATGAGCTCCCTCAGGTTGTTGAGCAAGCTCTCCCTCTGCCTGGAGCTCATGCTCGGGATTCTCTCCGCCTCGTCCATGAGGACCACCAGCCCCGTATACCCTATATCCCTCACCCACTCGATGAGCGATCTTATCATCTGGAAGGCTGAGCTCTTATCTATTTTCTGGAGTATCCCATATCTCCTGTGGATCGCCCTGTCATACCCCTCCCCCTTCAACCACTGAACGATGTTGTTGAAATCCTCATCCCTCTTGTCGAGCAGCGCAAGGAAGGCGTGCCTGACAGCGTTCCTAAAGCTGGTGCTCTGATAGCCTCCCAGGCTTGAGACATAAGTGTTCAGCTCCCTTCTCATCCTCTCATCGGGTATTCCCGCCTCCCGATATCTGCGAACCATGTCCATGAACCACCTCTTTATCAGGCTATCTATGCCTCTCTCGTATCCCCCTATCAGCTCGCTGGGCTCCTGGGGGTATATGAGGTTGGCTGCTATCGCTGCGTAGACAAGATCCAGCCTATGAAACGGGGTTCGATCTGGACTCAGGGGGAAGTAGGAAACCACGTAGTTGTGTTTCCACGCTATCTCTCTGATCGAGTAGAGGAAATGGGTCTTGCCGCCGCCATACATCCCGATCACCATCTTGAAGGCGGCGCCGCCGTCCCTTATATAGGAGGTCAGGTATTCGTCCTCTATCACTTTCAAGTAGCTCTCAAGCCCGACGGAGAAGAATTGAAACCCATACTCAGGCGGTATCCCGGACCCGCCCACCGTCTCTATGATATGTCTGGCGATCTCCGGGGTCAGATGTGTCTCCCCCATCACATCACCCTCCTGAACCTGATGTGTGAGAAGTAAGATCCGTTTCCGTTTTCATCCGTCGGTATCCATAGGAAATCCGATCTCTTCCTCGTGTATCGTCTGGAGGCGACGGTCAGGTTCAACTCCATTCCATCTTTGCTCCTGGTTTTCAGCCTGTAGAGGTCGTAGCTGAAAAACGCCCTCCCGTAGCTCCTGTAATTTTCCCTCCTGGGGTCGGTGAGGAACTTCCTGTCCTGCATGAGGAAGGCCATCTCGGCCAGCACCTCAATTATGGGGGCGTTTTCCCCTTCTTTCAATCCCCTTCGGAGGATCGTCCCCCTGTAGGCGTCGATGAGCTTTGAGAGGAAGGAATCATCGTCGAACTTCCTCCCCGTCACAGCTTCGTGTATCTTGAAGAGCTTGTTGGCGATCTCCCGGGGGTTGAGCCGTGCCTTCCCCATCCACTCCTGCTTCGGGCCGAACCATATGTTGGCTTCCCCTTTTTCGAAGTCGAGCTCTATCGTGTAGAAGGAAGTGCGAAGCTCGGGGTAATGCCCTTTAAGGGAGAACCCCTTCTCCCTTAGGAGCTCCTCAAGCTCCCCTCCCAACTTCCCCTCCAGCTCCTCAACCCATTCCTGATAGCTCGACCTCACCCTCTCTATGAGCCCGCTCACCTCCGATGAGATCTCCCGATCGATCCTGAGCTTGGGCAGGATTCTCTCGAGCTTTGAGATCTCGGTTGATATCCCTTTGAGGTTGTTCGCGGGGTCGATCAGATACTTGTTCAGCTTCCTGAGCGAGGAGAGCAGCTCGGTTATGTTTCCCCTTATTGTGGATATCTCTTTGATCAATTCCTGTGGTATCGCTCCGCTAACCGTCATCTCCTCACCTCCTAAACGCTCTCTTTATCCTTCCCCAGATGGAATCGTCGTTAGATGGTTTCCTGGAAATCGCCTCCAGTTCCCTCTTCAACCTCTTCACCTCCTCCTCGATCTCCTCTATCTTCCTCCTCAGCCTCTGACTTTCGCGCCTAAGCTCGCCCAGCTCCTCGGCGAGGCGGCTGTGTTCATAGGGCACGAGCGATCTTATCCTGCGTTCAAGCAGCCTTATGAGCGCTGAGACGTGGCGCAGCCTCCTCTCGTTATAGGATCTCGACCATCTCGATCTCAACAGTCCTTCGATTGACCCTATCCTCACCTCATCCGTTCCCACCGCGAGTTTGTCCCCTCTGTTGCTCACCGCTATGGCTCTTATAGCTTCATCCCATTCCGCCGCTCCTATGAACCTTCCTCCCGCGTCGAGGATCTCTATGATGTTCCCCTCGGCGATCGCTATCCTGCCGCCCCTCGCGATCTTGATATCCTCCCCGCGACCTCTTAGCAGCCTCAACCACATCTCCGCTTCGCTGCGAAGCGATGGATCGATCTCGCTGATAGCCTGGAGGCCTCCCTCCCCCGGAGAAGCTACGCCGATGAGCTCTCCGTTCCACTTCCACAATCCCACTGCCCCATTCGAGGAGATTGCCGCTATCACCTGGCTTTCATCGTGAAAGAAGGAGATGATAGGATTGATCCGGTTTCCCGATGAAAGCCTCTCCACCCGAGGAGGATCCGAGAGGAAAACCCATCCGGAGCCGTCGGCTTCGAAAGCTGCGATCACATCCCCTCTGGGGTCGGAGATAATGAGCTTTACGGGGGATTCCGTCCTCTTCACGGGATAGATATCCTCGCCCGAGGAGGGATCCCTTATCACGAGCCCGTCTTCGAGCCCAATAGCGAGATATCCCTTTGATGTGAAGCAAAGGCTGTGAACTGTTGACCTGTTTTTAAGGGAGCCGAGGCATTTTAAGCTTTTAACGTCCCAGATGAATATTGCCCTGCCTGTTCCAGCTGCTATAAGTTCATCGTCCGCGCTGAAACTTAAGCAGGTTACAAACCTCTTCATTCTAGAAGGGTAGTTGCCGATCTTCCGAGGGATCTGGTAACCTAGCAAGCAAGCAAAACCAACCTTTGGAAGATCAGCATGAGAAGGATAACCCAATTAATGAAGGCTGTCAAGGAAGTGGTGGAGGAAGTGAAACATAAAGAACTCGTTGCAAAAATGTTTGGAGTGATCTGAGAGGAACAACACATCAAGAGACCATCAATGGCAGTTCATCAAACAATTCATCCCTCCTCCCAAAAGAGGGAAAGTATCCACCCCCTTCAGGGAGGGAAGATCAGATTAAGCTTCCTTCTTCAGGTTCGATTGAGTCAGCCGGCAGAACGCGTATAACTCAGGAGGAATCGCTGTTTTCCATATCTTTCCGGCGTCTGAATAGATTGCGAATTCGATTCTTCAACCCACCAGGTGACGGCAGTGCGCGGTGTGTCAGTGTCTCAATCGTGCGCTGCATTGATTCAAGCATCTCCTGTTGCCTTTCAAGCTGCTTCTCCAACGCCACCACCCGCTCCTGCAAATAAGCCTTATCGCGCTCAAGCTCCCTCACGCGCTCCCGCAGTATCATCACCTCAGAGTCGGGTTCCCGCCCGACATCTTTCACGGCGGAAGCCGGTAGTATGTCGGGATCTATCCAGTATCTGTCGCCCTCCTTATGCGCCTTCAACTTGCCCTGTCTGATCCAGCGTCGCACCGTATCGACGGATACTCCCAGCCGGATAGCCGCCTGGGCGGGTGTGATCCATCCGTCGGGTATCTTGCCGGGCATAGCTCACCTTCTCGTCGGGTTTATTCCCGACATCTATCATAACAT
>QNBQ01000063.1 GCA_003645735.1 Candidatus Poribacteria bacterium | reverse complement strand
TCCGAGGCGCTATCCTCCAAGATCGAGAGGGGCTACAAGATCAGGCTGGTGGACGGCAAAGGGAGGATCATATTCGACACGACCGGGCGGATCAGGCCGCTTTCCGGATCGATGCCGGACGAGCTGATGAGGAGGATGAGGGGCGAGAGCGGGTGGTTCAGAGGGGAGGTGGACGAGGGGGAGGACATGGTGGGTTACGCCGGGCTTTCTCCGCTGGGGTTCAGGTGGAAGGTGATCGTTTGGCAGGAGACGAGCCTCGCCTTCGCCCCGGCGCACAGGATGATCCTCTACGTCTTCTCCTTCGGAAGCGGTTTGATCCTGCTCTTCATGCTTCTGGGGCTTTTCACCTCCGAAAGATACGTGGCCAGGCCCATAAGGGAGCTGAGGGACGCCGCCTTGAAGGTGGCGGCGGGCGAGCTGAGGTCGGACGTGCCGGTCAGGTCGGACGACGAGGTCGGCGACCTGGCCAAGACGTTCAACTCCATGGTGGGCGAGCTGAGGAAGAGGATCACGCTGGACGAGGTGCTCGTCGAAGCGGCCACCTCGCTGGAGCCGGATGAGATTCTGTCCCTGGCGGTCAAGGGGATTGCGAGGGCGTTCGATCCGGCATTCGCAGGCATATGGGTTTCGGAGGGGGATCGGCTCCGCCTCAAGGTCTGGGCGGGCCGGAGCGCGGCAGCTGAGGCGCTTGAGACCCTCCCCTTCGAAAAGCTCAGAATCGGAGAGGTCGCCTCAAAACGCAAGGGATATCTAACGAACTATCCCCAAGCGGATCTAAGGGCCGTCGGCCTGAGCGAGCCGGACATAAGATCGCTCGCCGTCCTCCCGCTGATCCACGGTGAGAGGCTCTTCGGCGTGATGATCCTCCTGGGAAGGGCGCCGCTTTCGGAACAAGACGGGAAGCTGCTCGAAACCTTCTCCTCCCAGACCGCCATGGCCCTCCAAAACGCCGCGCTTATGAAGGAGATCAGGGAGTTGAACGAGGAGCTGGACCGCAAGGTTCACCAGAGGACCAGACAGCTCGAGGCGACGATCGCGAAGCTCAGGGAAGCCAACAGGGTCAAAAGCGAATTCCTGGCGACGATGTCCCACGAGCTTAGAACGCCCCTCAACGCGATAATAGGCTTCGCGGAGCTGCTTTTGGACGGGCTTTGCGGCGAGCTGAACGAGGATCAACGGGAGGCCGTCTCCGATATTTACGAGAGCGGCAAGCACCTGCTCGCCGTGATAAACGATATCCTCGACCTCTCCAAGGCCGAGGCCGGGAAGATGGAGCTGCATCCCCAGGAGTTCGATCTCAAGGAGGTGTTGGAGGAGGTCAGATCGGTGATGGAGGAGATGATCAGGGGCAAAGGGCTGACCTATGTCGAGAGGATCCCGGAGGATCTGCCGCCGATCTACGCCGATAAGGTGAGGATCAAGCAGATCATGTATAACCTGCTGTCGAACGCCGTCAAGTTCACGCCCAAGGGGGGAAGGATAAGCGTCTCGGTTGAACACAACGATTTGGAGTTCACCATCTCGGTCGAGGACACGGGGATAGGGATCAGAGAGGAGGACATCCCCAAGCTGTTCGAGCCGTTCGTCCAGCTCAACTTCTCCTACTCAAGGGAGCACGGGGGGACGGGCCTCGGGCTGGCCTTGGTCAAGAAGCTCGTGGAGATGCACGGGGGGAGGATCTGGGTCGAGAGCGAATACGGGAAGGGGAGCAGGTTCAGCTTCACGATCCCTAAGAAACCGCCGAAGGGCCATAAGCAGAGGAGGGCGGTGTTGATCGCCTGTGGGGACCCGAAGCTCGCCCGCGCCCTCTCGGACAGGCTGGAGGAAGCGGGATATGAGGCGACGATGGCCTCCTCGATCGAGGATGCAATGGAGGCGGCGGGGTCGAGGGGCTTCGCGTTGATCGTTCTCGACCTGGAGCTTCTCGGCCCCGGTGCTGAGGAGCTGGACGGCTTCGGCGATACGCCCATCGCCCTCTGCGTCGCCGGGGAGCTGTCCCCCGAGGAGAGGGAAAGGCTCGGGGGGAAGGTCAGGTCGGTCATCAGGAAGGATGAGAGGCTGGGCGAGAGGGTGTTGGATCTGCTAAGGGAGATGGAGAGGGATGAGGGGAAAGGGGAGGATATTGATCGTTGACGACGATCCGAGGAACGTGAGGCTTTTGAGGAGGATACTCTCCTCGGAGGGGTATGAGGTGGACGACGCCTTCGACGGGGAAGAAGCTTTGGAGAAGGCCTTCAACGACCCGCCGGATCTGATCCTGCTGGACATCATGATGCCGGGGATGGACGGGTATGAGGTGTGCAGGAGGCTGAGGGAGGATGAGAGGACGGTGGCCGTGCCGATCGTGATGGTGACCGCCCTTTCGGGCAAGGAGGAGAAGGCGAAGGCGCTGGAGGTCGGGGCTGACGATTTCATCACTAAGCCGTTCGAGCGGATAGAGATACTGGCCAGGGTGCGATCCTCCCTCAGGGTTAAAAAGCTGCACGATCAGCTCGTCGAGGCCTACAGGAAGCTGGAGGAGAAGAACCTGCTTTTCGAGTCCGAGCTGATGATGGCCAGGGAGCTGCAGCAGGCCTTGATGACCCACCGCATCCCCTCGATAGCCGGCGTGGAGCTGAGCTACAGATACATCCCGATATTCACCGTCGGAGGGGATTTCTTCTTCGCCGAGGCCGTCTCCGAGTCCTGCCTGGGGCTTTTTGTGTCGGATGTGATGGGCCACGGGCCGCAGGCGGCGATGATAACCGCCATCATCAGAACCCTCCTCTCCGAGCTTCTCCCCCAGGACCCCCTCCCTTCGAAGCTGCTGCGCGACATGAACGAGCGGTTCGCGTCGGTCATGCCGCGGGCTTACTCCGGCATGTTCGCCTCGGCGGCCTACCTGAGGCTCGACGCGCGATCCGGCGAGCTGCTGCTCTCGACCGCGGGCCACCCCCCGCCCATCCTCCTGAGAAGTGATGGCGACGCGGAGATGCTGGAAACCCAGGGGTCCACCGCGCTGGGGCTTATGGCGCGGGCGGAATACGCCGATCTGCGCCTCCAACTTGCGGACGGGGAGAGGGTGATCCTATACACCGACGGGCTTTACGAGGCGAGGAACGGAAAGGGGGAGGAGTTCGGGATGGAGAGGGTTATCCGGACGATCGAAAAGGCCAAGAAGCTGTCCGGCGAAAAGCTTGTGGAGCGGTTGATCGAGGAGGTCTTCGAGTTCATCGGCAAAGCCCAAATAGAGGACGACATCACCGTCATAACCCTCTCCTACGGGGATGGGAGGTGAATCATGAAAAGGTTGAAGTGGGGCGTTTTGGGGGCGAGCGGCGTGGCCAACCGCCGCACCATGCCCGCCATAAACGAGTCGAAATACGGCGAGCTGCACTGTCTCTTCTCCAGATCGGAGGAGAAGGCCAAGGCGCTGGCCGAAAAGCACGGGGCCAAAAGATACTACTGGAAGCTTGAGGAGTTCTTCGCCGACGAGGAGATGGACGCGGTCTACATCGCCACCCCCGTCTACCTCCACTGCGAACACGTCCTGATGGCCGCCGAGAGGGGGCTGCACGTGTTGTGCGAAAAGCCGATGGCGATGAACGTCGAGGAGTGTCGCAGGATGATCGACGCCTGTAAGGCCAAAAACCTCCACCTCCAGATCTGCTTCCTGTTCAGGTTCCATTCCTGCTTCCAGAAGATCAGGTCGATGGTTCGGGAAGGGGTTTTGGGCGAGATCGTCGAGGCCAGGATGCCCTTCCTGAAGTGGTATCCGCTGCCGGAGGGCGCCTGGAGGAGGATACCGGAGCAGGGGGGCGGCGGGACGCTGATGGATCTGGGGGCGCATAACGTCGATCTTATGAGGTTCGTGCTGGACGACGAGGTGGAGGAGGTGAGCGCCTTCTGCAGCAGCTGGGCGATGGGATACGAGGTGGAGGATACGGGGACGATCATGATGAGGATGAGGAAGGGCGCCCACGTCATATGCGACACCAGCTTCGCCGCCCATAAATGCGACGTCGTCTTCGAGATCTACGGCACGAAAGGCTCAGTCCTGGTCTACCACAACGGCCACTGGAAGGTCAGGACATACATCGAAGGGGAGAGAAGGGAGGAGGAAGCCGGCTTCGAGAACCTCTACAGGGCACAGATAGACCACTTCGCCATGTGCCTCGCCGGAAAAGAGGAGCCGATAGTGACCGGCGAGGACGGCCTGATAAACATCAAGATCCTTCAGGCCGCCTATGAGTCGGCCCGAACCGGCAAACACATCAGGATCGAATGAGGGAGGTGAGGGATGGGGAAGGTCTTGAAGAGGCCGACGAGGATCGTCTATCCGACGCCCGCCGCGCTCGTCACATGCGTCGACCGGGAGGGCAAGCCGAACATAATAACCCTGGCCGAGGTCTTCCACCCCTGCATAGCCAACCCGACGATGATCGGCCTGGCCATCGCGCCTCAGAGGTATTCGAACAGGCTGATAAGGGAGACGAGGGAGTTCGTGGTCAACTTCCCGACGGTCGATCTGGTGGAGAAGGTCGACGGATGCGGCTGTGTGTCGGGCAGGGACGTGGACAAGTTCGAGAGGTTCGGCCTCACGCCGATGCCCGCCGAGCACGTCAAGCCGCCCCTCATCAAGGAGTGCCCCGTAAACGTCGAATGCGTCCTCAAATCGGTCCAGCCCATAGGCTACCACGACTTCTTCATGGGGGAGGTCGTGGCCATACACGTGGACGAGGAGGTTCTGGACGAGAACGGGAACATAATCCCCGAGAAGCTCCGTCCGATCGTCTTCGTCCTGGGCGAGTATTGGAGCTTGGGCGAGAGGGTGGGCCGCTATGGGTTCAGCAGGGAAAAAGGAGCTGCGTAAGCTGATCCTCAGCCGGAGAAACTCCCTGCCGGAGGGGGAGAGGAAACGGCTGAGCCGGATGATAAAGGACAGGTTCATCGGGCTGGTCGAGGAGGAGGGGTTCGACGTCGTGATGGTCTACTTCAGCATCGGGAGCGAAGTTGAGACCTATGAGCTGGCCAGGGAGCTTCTGGGGATGGGCAAGAGGGTGTGCGGGCCGGCGATCCTGAAGAGGGAGAAAGAGCTTCTGCCCCTGCTCGTGAGGAAGATCCCCGATCAGCTCGTGAGAGGCCCCTACGGGATACCCGAGCCGTCAAAGGAGCTTTGCGAGCCGATCGATCCGAGGGAGATCGACGTCGTGGTGGTGCCGGGGGTGGCCTTCGACCTGAGGGGATACAGGATAGGCTACGGCGGCGGGTATTACGATAGGTTCCTCAGGAAGTGCGAAAACGCCCTCCGCGTCGGGCTGGCATTCGAATTGCAGATACTCGACCGGATAGAGAACGAGGATTGGGATGAGCCAGTCCACGCGATAGTCACCGAGAGGAGGGTGATACGGATCGGGCGAGCTTGAAGTGCACGATTTGGGGCAGAGGGGTGCACGAAATCGTGCACCCCGAAAACCGAGCTTCGAGGAGGGGTTTGGGTTATGGGCGAGATAAGGGGATCGGTGATAGTGACAGTTTTTCTCGCGATCCTCCCGCTTTGGGCCGCCTCCTCGGATGAGGAGGCCATCAGGCTGCCCGAGGTGGTCGTCGAGCCTGAGATGGGGTTCAGGATGTCGACGGAGCCCGCCCTCCCGGGCGAGATATCCAAGGAGTTCGCCGAGGAGCTGCCGCTCATCGACAACGACGTCTACCGCGCGGCCCAGATCTTCCCCGGGGTCGTGTCCACCGACTTCAGCGCCAGGTTCCACGTCAGGGGAGGCGATCTGGACGAGGTGGGGGTGAGGCTCGACGGGGTGCCGATCTACCAGCCTTACCATCTGCAGGACTTCGGCGGGGCGATCTCAACGATCGATCTGAAGCTGGTCGAGCGGACGAAGCTGTTGACCGGGGGCTATCCGCCCGAATACGGCGACTGGCTCTCGGCCGTCTACGACATCCGGACCCGCTCCGCGCCCCCGCCCTCGAAGAGGATCGAGCTCGGCCTGGATCTCCTCAACACCCATCTTATCCTCGACTCCAAGCTGCCCTGGGGAAGCGATACGCACTGGCTCTTCGCTGCCAGAAGGGGTTACATCGACCTGCTGATGAAGGTGATCGAGTCGGAGGAGAAGTTCGAGCCGAGATATCTGGACGTCTTCAACAAGCTGGAGCTGAACGTCTCGCCCGAAACCAGGCTGTCGATCAACGCCCTTTACGCGCTGGACACCAACCTGATAGACGAGCCCGGGGTTGAGGAGGACGTCGAGTCCAGGTATGAAAACGCGTCGGTTTGGTGTAGGCTGGTCTCCCGGCTCTCCGAGGGGATCTCCTTGGAGACGGCGATCTTCGGCGGCGGGTTCGACGGATGGAAGCGGGAGGGGGTTGGGAATAGGGATGATCGGAGGATATGGTTTGGGGGCGCCAAGGTCGATCTCTCCGCCGCTCTCGGCATCCATCGGCTGAAGGGCGGGCTGGAGGCCAGGTGGGGATCGGGCGATTACGACTACCTCCACGCCGAGGAGAAGGCGGTCACCTCCGTAAAGGCCGAGCTTTCCGGATATCTCCTCAGGGCCTATCTGCAGGACGGGCTGGGCCTGGGGAGGCTCAGGTTGAACGCGGGGCTGGGGTGGTGGTATCAGAGCAGGGGAGGACGGATGGCCATTTCGCCGAGGCTGTCGGCCTCGCTTAAGTTGACCGATTCGTTGACGCTCAACGGGGCGTGGGGGCTGTTCCGCCAGCCGATAACCGTGACGGAGCTTCCCGTGGAGGAGGGGATATCGGACGTGAGGGAGCCGCAGCGGGCGACGCACTATATCCTCGGCCTCGTTTACAGCCCAACCCCAAGGGTGCTGGTGAAGGTCGAGGGATACAGGAAGGAGATGAGGGATCTGGCCGGCAGGATCGAGGATTACGGTCGTAAGGAGAGGTTCTTCATCAGGGCCGAGTCGGGCTACGCCCACGGCGTCGAGCTCTTCTGGAGCCAAGCCCTCTCCGATAAGCTCTTCCTGATGCTCGGCTATACCTGGTCGGTCGCCAAGGCCAGGGGAGAGGGTAAGGAGTTCTATAGGCCGTTCGACCAGAGACACACCCTGGGGGTCAACCTCAACTACAGGATGAGATACGGCGTCCTGAACCTGACCTGGAGGTTCCACACCGGCAACCCCTACACCGAGAGCTGGTATGAGAGGGTCGAGGGGGAGTGGGTCAAGAGATACGGCGAGCCTTACGCGGCGAGGCTGCCCAGCTACCACAGCCTGGACGTGAGGTTCACCAGGAGGATGAGCTTCGGCTGGGGCGACCTGAGCTTCTACGTCCAGGTGCTGAACCTATACAACCGGGCCAACGTCCACGAATACTCCTGGGTGAGGAGCGGCGACCGCTACGAGCGGATAGAGGAACATTACCTCCCCATCACCCCGACCTTCGGGATCGAGGTATCGATCAAGTGA
>QNBQ01000062.1 GCA_003645735.1 Candidatus Poribacteria bacterium | reverse complement strand
GAGGGCTTCGATCGCCGCGATCGCCGTCAGAGCGTTGATCACCTGGTGATCTCCCAAAAGCGGGAGGCTAAGCCCCTCGTATCTTTCGCCCATAACCCATGCGTCGAAGAGCGTCCCCTTCTCCGAGCGCTCCCTCACCCTCGCCGAACAAGCCTCCTCCACCTTGACCAACCTCGCCCCCAGCTCCGAACATCTCCTCTCTATGACCTCCATCGCCTCCGGGGGCTGAGGGGCCGAGACCACGGGAACCCCCCTCTTGATTATCCCCGCCTTCTCATAGGCTATGCGGTCAAGCGTATCCCCGAGCAGCTGGGTGTGATCGAAGCCGATGAGGGTGATGACCGTCAGAAGCGGGGAGACGACGTTAGTGGCGTCCAACCTGCCTCCCAAGCCCGTTTCGACGACCCAAACCTCCGCTCCCTTCCGAGCGAAGTATGAAAACGCCATGGCGGTGTAGACCTCGAAGAAGGTGAGCCTTCCATGATCCGGATCGTCCCTCATCCTCTCGGCAACCGGTTTGATCTCCTCCACCAGAGCCGCGAACTCCTCCTCCGGGATCATCTCCCCTTCCACTCTGATCCTCTCCCTGGGGGTCACGAGGTGAGGGGATGTGTAGAGGGCCGTTCTGTAGCCAGCTTTGCGGAGGATCGATTCGATCATATGCGCCGTCGATCCCTTCCCCTTCGTGCCGGCTATGTGGACGATCTCGGCCCCCGAATCATGAGGGTTACCCAGCTCGGCCAACAGCTTCCTCACCCGCTCTAGGTTGAACCTCCGGGAATCATACCTCCGAGCGGGATCGCGTTCGTAGTTGAAAAAGCTTTCGAGATATCGAAGGGCGGAGGCGAAATCCATACGAGCTTTCACCTCGGCTTTAAAACTCCACGTCCTCGTATATCGGGAACTTCTCGCAAAGCTCCCTGACCTGCTCCCTCACCTTCCTCCTGACGATGGGGTCGTTAGGGTTGTCAAGCACCTGGGAGTAGAAGTCGGCGATCAACCTCATCTCCTCCTCCTTCATCCCCCTGGTCGTCAGCGCTGGGGTTCCGGGCCTTATGCCGCTGGTCTCGGTTGGGGGAAGCGGATCGTAGGGGATCAGGTTCTTGTTGACGATGATCCCCGCCTCCTCCAGCAGGTCGGCCGCCTGCCTGCCGGTCAGCCCTTTATTGGTCAGATCGATGAGGCAGAGGTGGTTGTCCGTGCCGCCTGACACCAGCTTGAACCCCTTCTCCATCAGCGCCTGGGCGAATGCCTTGCAGTTTTTGACTATCTGCCTCTGATACTCCTTGAACCCCGGCTCCATCGCCTCTTTGAAGCAGACCGCCTTGGCAGCGATGACGTGCATCAGCGGCCCGGCCTGCACCCCCGGGAAGACGGCCTTGTCGATCTTCTCGGCCAGCTCCTTCCTGCACAGTATGAAAGCTCCCCTCGGCCCCCTCAACGTCTTGTGCGTCGTGGAGGTGACGACATCGCAATAGGGCACGGGATCGGGGTGAACCCCCGCGATGATCAGGCCGGCTATGTGGGCTATGTCGGCCATGAGATACGCGCCCACCCTGTCGGCTATCTCGCGCCATTTGTCATACTCCAGCTTCCTCGGATACGCGCTCGCCCCCACGACTATCAGCTTCGGCCTGTATTTTTTGGCCAGATCCTCGACGTAGTTCAGGTCGATCATCCCCGTCTCCCTGTCGACCCCGTAGAAGACGAACCGGTAATACCTGCCGGAGAAGTTCCTGGTCATGCCGTGGCTGAGATGTCCGCCGTGGGCGATGTTCATGGCCAGGACGGTGTCCCCCTCCTTGAGCAGCGCGAAATAGACGGCCATGTTCGCCTGGGTGCCGGTGTGGGGCTGGACGTTTGCGTGTTCGGCGCCGAAAAGCTTCTTAGCCCGCTCGATCGCTAACGATTCGGCCATGTCGACGAACCGGCAGCCGTGGTAATACCGCCTCCCCGGGTATCCCTCCGCGTATTTGTTCGTCATCACACATCCCTGAACCTGAAGGACGGCCTTGCTGGCGTAGTTTTCGGAGGGGATCATGACGAGGGTGTATCTCTGCCTTTCGATCTCCCCCTTAAGGATCTCGGCCATCTCGGGGTCGACCTGTCTTAAATCCCTGTTCACCGCGGCTCTCCTTTCCTCATGGGTTTGGATGATATCGTCCGGATTATCAAGGTCAAAGCTCGGTTGACGGGGGTGGGAACCCCCAGCTCGGTCCCGAGCCTCGCTATGGCGCCGTTTATCGCGTCTATCTCCGTCCTCCTGCCGGCCTCCACGTCCTGGAGCATCGACGACCTGTTTCGGGCCGTGAGCCTGCAGACCTCGAAAACCCTTTCAAGCGGATCGTCGAAGGGGAGTTTTATCCCCAGCTTTGAGGCCACCTCGACGGCCTCCCCCACGACCATACCCATCAGCTCCCTCATCCCCTCAAACTCCAACAGCTCCCCGTTTCTCAGGCCCGTGATGGCGGTCAGGGGGTTTATAGCGGCGTTGATCACCAGCTTGCCCCAGATCTCCGAGGTTACGTCGTCGGAGACCCTCGTTTGAATCCCGGCCTTGTCAAGCATCCGGGCGCATCTTGCGGCCAGCTCCCTCGCACCCTCCTCGAGGGCGCCCACCACCGTTTCACCTTCGCCCGCGTGGAACGCCTCCCCGGGACCCAGAAGGGTCGCCCCGTGCGATGTGACCCCCGCCACCAGGGCGTCCCTGTTGAAATATTCGGATATGACCTCGATGTTGCCGAGCCCGTTTTGAAGTGTGACGATGCAGCTGTCGCGCGGGAGGGCGGTCGACAGCCGTTTGACGGCCCTCTCGGTGTCATACGATTTGACCCAGATGAAGGTGAAATCCGGCGCGGGAACATCGGAGGGATCTGTCACGACCGGAAGTTTCCTTTTCCTCTCCCCGCCTGCTCTCTTAACCGTGAAACCTCTCTTTGAAAGCAGCTTCGCCCTTTCGGGTCGGTGATCCAACACCCACACCTGGTTTCCAGCCTCGGCCAGCAGCACGCCGAACAGCGTCCCCATCGCGCCCGGCCCGACGATCAAAACCCTCATAAACCCCCTTCCCTCCCGGGTGCTGTTAAATGTTAGCATAGAGACCCGGATAATTCAAGACACGAAGGGGGAAGCCGGTTGACAAGGTGGGGGAGCGGTGTGCTAAAATAAGCGTTGAAAAACGGGAGGGAGGTGAAGGCTTAATGGCAGGCCATTCGAAATGGTCCCAGATCAAGCACAAGAAGGCCCTGATGGACGCGAGGAAGGGGAAGATCTTCACCAAGCTCATCAGGGAGATCACGGTCGCGGCGAGACAGGGCGGCGGCAACCCGGACACCAACCCCAGGCTGAGGATGGCCATTGCCAACGCCAAAGCCCATAACATGCCGTGGGAGAACATCGAAAGGGCCATAAAGCGCGGCACGGGCGAGCTTGTGGACGAAAAAGCACAGCTGGAGGAGGTCTCATACGAGGGATACGGACCCGGAGGGGTGGCCATATTGATAGAGGCCGTGACCGACAACAAAAACAGGACGGTCGCCGAGATCAGACACATCTTCGATAAAAACGGCGGCACCCTCGGCGAGAGGGGATGCGTCTCCTGGATGTTCGATAGAAAAGGGCTGATCGTGATCGAGAAGGAGGGGGTTGACGAGGAGGAGCTGTTCATGGTCGCCGCCGACGCCGGGGCGGAGGATATGAAGGACGAGGGGGATGTGTTCGAGATCTACACCGACGTGGAGAGCTTCGAGGATGTGAGGAAGGCGATCGAGGAGGCGGGCTTCAAGATAAGCAGGGCCGAGCTGACGATGGTTCCCAAGACGACCGTCCAGGTGCAGGGCAAGCAGGCCGAGCAGCTGCTGAGGTTGCTTGAGGCCTTGGAGGATCACGAGGACGTCCAGAAGGTCTACTCCAACTTCGAGATGCCGGACGAGCTGCTGGAGGCGGCGGCCTGATCATGCGCGTTATGGGGGTCGACCCGGGCATATCGACGACCGGCTTCGGCGTCATCTCCGATTCGGAGGGGAGGCTTTCGGCCCTCTCCTTCGGCGGGATAAAAACCTCCTCGAACCTCCCCCTTCAAACCAGGCTGAAACGGATCTACGACGAGCTGAGCGGGCTGATAAAAGCCTACTCGCCCGATGTGATGGTCGTTGAGGAGCTTTTCTTCAACCGGAACGTCACCTCGGCCTTCACCGTCGGCATGGCCAGGGGGGTGGCGTTGCTCGCGGCGGAGATGTCCGGCCTACCCGTCAGCTCATACACCCCCCTCCAGGTGAAGCAGGCCGTCGTCGGATACGGAAGGGCGACGAAATGGCAGGTGCAGAGGATGGTCAAGGTGCTGCTGGGGCTGAAAGAGCTTCCCCCTCCCGACGCGGCCGACGCCCTGGCGCTGGCCATCTGTCACATCAACTCCCATAAGCTCGCCCAGCTCCTACCCGCTCCCACCTAGAGGACGGCCCGATGATCGCTTTTCTCAAAGGAACCTTAGAGGTCAAGGAGCCCAACAGAGCGGTTTTGGACGTCAACGGCGTCGGATATGAGCTGTCCATACCCCTGTCCACCTACGAGAAGCTCCCTCCTGTAGGGGAACGGGTCATCCTCTATACGTGTCAAGTGGTCAAGGAGGACGAGCTCGCCCTGTTCGGGTTCGCCGAGGAGGAGGAGCTAAAGCTTTTCAAGATGTTGATCGCCGTCTCCGGGATAGGCCCCAGGATCGCCCTCGGGATCCTTTCGAAGATGAGCCCGGCGGAGTTCAGGGCGGCTATAGAGAGCGAGGACGTTAACGCTCTCAAGTCGCTGCCCGGCGTGGGGGTTAAGACGGCCCGGAGGCTGATATTGGAGCTTAAGGACAAGGTCGGCTCCCTGCCGCTTCCGGCGGGCGCTCCGAAGGCGGCCGAGGCGGTGAGGCAGGCCATAGCCGCGCTGGTGGAGCTGGGCTCCCCCAAAAGCGTCGCCGAGAGAGCCGTTGGGGAGGCGGTCAAGATACTGGGCGAGGAGGCGAAGGTCGAGGATCTGATCAGGCTCGCCCTCAGGTTCGCCGTCTGAGCCTCACGATCTCCACATCCCTCGACAGCGACCTCGGCTCGACCAACCTGACCTCAACCGGTATCCCCAGCTCCCCCTCCAACATCTCCTTCATCCTCCCCTCAAGCCTGACCAGCTTCCCCACGTCATCGGTGAACACCCCCTCCGACACCTCCACCTGCACCTCCAAGCTCTCCGGCACCCCCGAGCTTTCGTCCACGACGAGCCTGATCCTCGGCTCAACCCCTTCGATCGAGGCTATGACCCTCCTGATCTGCGAGGGGAAGAGGCTCACCCCCCGGACGACTATCATGTTGTCCGTCCTCTCCATGACGCGGCCCATCCTGACCGTCGTCCTGCCGCAGGGGCACGGCTCCCGGATCAGATAGGTCAGGTCGCCCGTCCTGTATCTTATGAGCGGGAAGGCTTCTTTGGTTATCGTGGTCAGAACCAGCTCCCCCACCTCCCCATCCGGCAGAACCTCGCCCGTGCGGGGATCGATCACCTCCGCGATGAAGTGATCCTCGAATATGTGGAGGCCGTTTTTATGCTCGCACTCCACCGATACCCCCGGCCCCATCACCTCGCCGAGCCCGTAACAGTCGAACGCCGTTATGCGGAGCGCCTCTTCGATCTCGCGCCTCACCTCCTCCGGCCAAGGCTCCGCGCTGAATATCCCGACCCTGAGCGACAGCTCCGCGGGGGAGAGGGTCGATCCTCGGATCGCCTCGGCTATCTCCAGCGCGAAGGAGGGGGTGCAGGCCAGGACGGTCGTCCTGTAGTTGCGCATTATCTCGATCTGTTTTTCGGGCGGGGTTCTGGAGGAGGGGATGACCGTCGCCCCGATCCTTTCGGCGCCGTAGTGGAAGCCCAGGGCGCCGGTGAACAGGCCGTAATCGAAGGCTATCTGGACGACGTCCTCCTTCCCCACCCCGGCGGCGGCCAGCGACCTGGCCATAAGCTCCGTCCAATGTTCCACGTCGTTGCGCGAATACCCCACGACTATGGGATCGCCCGTCGTGCCGGAGGTGGTCTGAAGCCTCACGACCTCCCTCAAGGGCAGGGCGAACATGCCGTATGGCTGGCTCCGCCTCAGCGTCTCCCTATCGGTGAACGGCAGGAGTTTCAGATCCTCCAGCGAGGTTATCCTCTCGGGCGAGATGCCCGCCTCGTCGAAGGCTCTTCTGTAGAAGGCGACGTTCCTGTATACCCTGTTCAGGGTCGCCTGGAGCCTCTCCAATTGAAGCTGTTCGAGCTCCTCCCTCGGGAGGGTTTCGATCTCATCCCGGATCATATCCCTCCCCTCACTTGACGAGCTTAAAGGCCCTTATCCATATGTCGCCGTTGCAAATCGGGAAGCTTTCCTCTATTTTGAAGCCGAAAACGGGGGCCACGTCGAAGGTGAAGTTGGCGTGGGTGGTCACCATGACCAGCCTGCCGCCCTCCCTCAGGACGCCGTAGGCGGCCTTGAAAAGCAGCTTGTGAACCCTCATCGACTCCTTCGGATCGGCTATCCTAAGCCCGTATGGCGGGTTCGTTATTATGACGTCCACCGATTCGGGGGGGAACTTCTCGGGCAGGCGGGCGATGTTCAGCTTGGCCACCTCCACCTTGTCCTCGACCCTGGCCGATTTGACGTTCAGGATGGCCCCCTCCACGTGCTTTTTGAACCTCTCCGTCCCGTATATCCTGAGCGGCAGGTCCCATCTGATGCGCGAATCGATCTCGCCCATCACCTCGGAGGGCGTCCTCCCGTCCTCCATCGGCGGCAGCCTCAGGAAGGCGAGGTTATCCTTTCGGAAGAACCCCGGCGGCAGGTTCATGGCGCAATGGGCCGCCTCTATCGGTATCGTCCCGCTGCCGCACATCGGATCCAGCAGAACCTCCCCCTCCCTCCAGCCCGAAAACATCACCAGCCCGGAGGCTATCGTCCCCTTGAGGCTTGCGGGGTGGTCGTAAACCCTCCACTTCCTCCTGTGCAGGCTTTCGCCGCCCACCATGTCGATCCCCACCATGCAATCCTCGCCCGACACATCCACCCTGATGATCACGTCCGGGTCGTCCAAGTTGACCCTCTGCCTGTATCCCCTCGTCTCCATCACCCTGTCTATCACGGCCTGGCCGGCGGAGGCGGCGATCTGGAGGGAGGTGAACTCGTGCTCCCCCTTCCTCTCCGATCGGATGGCGAAGGTCTTCTCGGGGGAGAGGAACTCGTTCAGATCCAGCTCCTTGACGCCGTAGTATACGTCCTCCAGCCCCTTCTCGTCCGTCCTTATCTTGAAATGACCGACGAGGAGCAGGACGCGGTGTATCGTCCGGAGGGAGTAGGTCAGGGCGATTGCCTCCCTCAGGGAGTCGACCGGCACGGCCACCCTCCCCTGAAACCCGAAGGGGTTGAGCTCCGCCT
>QNBQ01000061.1 GCA_003645735.1 Candidatus Poribacteria bacterium | reverse complement strand
GCTGGAAAGGGCGAGGAACAGAGGGGAAGAGGTGGATCCGAAGCTTCTCTTGGAATATAGGTTTCCCCCGGAGCTGTTGGCCGATTTGATAGCAAACGCTGAGAGGAGGGCTGGTGAGGGAAGATATGAGGACGCCGTCGCCAGATTATATCGGGCTTGCGAGATGATCGCCCAGATCGGGCTGGCCTCCTATGGGGTGGACACGTCAAAGCTGAGACCGGATGACATCCCGCAAGATATTAAGGGGCTGTTCCCGGAGCTCGAACGGGAGGGGAAGGTCGTGGCCGTGGGGTTAGACCGCGGGTTCAAGCTGCTGAAGGCCAAGGGAGATGATAGAGCCAGCGGATACATCGAAAATAAAAGGTTACAAGATCTCCTCTCCAGGCGAAACAGATCGATTTTGGCCCACGGAACCTCTCCGGTGGGCGGGGAGGTTTATCGCGAGCTCAGAGACCAGATTTTAAGCTTGGCCGAGAAATTCGTCCCGAACATATCTGAGCTGCTGGGCAAGGCATCATTTCCTCGGATCAGGGTGATCGTCTGAGATGAGGAGGGGAAAGCTGTTTCCGAAGATATGTGATATGAAAACCCTGTGGCAGGCCTGGCAGAGGGTCAAAAGGAAAGGAGCCGCGGGGGGAATTGACGAGGTGACGGTTGAACAGTTCGAGCGGAACCTGGACAAGAACCTCAGCGATATAAGCCGGAGCTTGAGGGAGGGGACGTATATCCCTGAGCCGGCCAAGAGAATATACATCCCTAAATCGAACCCCGGCGAGAGGAGGGCGTTATCCCTGCCGACCGTCAGGGACAAGATCGTCCAAGAGGCGGTTAGAAGCGTCATAGAACCCCTCTTCAACAGGGAGTTCTTAGATGTGAGCTACGCCTATAGGCCGGGGAAAGGCCCTCGGAGGGCGATCGGAAGGGTGGAGTATCACTTGAGACACGGGCGGAGGTGGGCTGCTACCGCGGATATCGATGATTTCTTCGACTCCATAAACCACTCCCTTTTGATCGAGCTGGTGTCCAGGAAGATCTGGGAGGAGGAGATCCTGAGGCTTATAGGGATGTGGCTGAGGATGGGGGTGGTCTACAAGGGCAGATGGATAGATGTAGAACAGGGGATATCCCAAGGAGGGGTTATATCGCCTC
Organism: Candidatus Poribacteria bacterium; assembly: GCA_003645735.1. GTDB lineage: Bacteria > Poribacteria > WGA-4E > B28-G17 > B28-G17 > B28-G17. The sequence continues at coordinate 6,338 of QNBQ01000061.1, read as the reverse complement.
TGCTGTCCAATATCTACCTCCACCCATTCGATGTCGAGATGACGGAGAGGGGGTTTAACCTTATCAGGTATGCCGACGATTTCATATTTCTCGAGGAGACGAAGGAGAAGGCCTCGCAGGCCCTCCGCGAGGCGGGGAGATTCCTCAAAGACCATCTCATGTTGAGATTAGAGCCCAACTCGCTATCGGTGAGGAACGTCAATGAAGGGTTCATCTTCTTGGGCTTCCTTTTCAAGGGAAATAGAAAGACTATCTCGCCTGAGAAGATCGAGAAGATAAAGGGTAAAATAAGGGAGATGCTGAAAGGGGAGTCGAGCTTAGGGGATGTGGTCGGCAAGCTGAACGAGTCCATAGTTGGATGGCGCAACTACTACAGTATAGGGGATGTGGAGGATCAGTTCGAATTTTTGGACAATTTCCTCATACAGGAGCTAAGGCTCTTCCTCAGGAGGAGGGAGGATCTGAAGGAAAGGGAAGTAAGGGATGAGCTGAGGAGGTTGGAGTTCTTCTCCCTTAGGACGCCCAGGGAGAGGGACAACCTGATATCGTTGATAATGGCCGCTCTCAGACAGCCGAAGCTGAAACCAAGCAGGGCAAGAAAGCCTGTCTCTTCGGTCGAGGAAGGGGTGGCCATTCAGAGGAGGAGGTATGAAAAGAAGCTTTCGGGCGAGCGGGATCTGATCGTATCGAGGCCTGGCTCCTTTATAGGGAAGACCAGCCGGAGGGTTGTGGTCAGGGAGGGGAGGAGGAAGGTGAAGGAGATCCCGCTTTTCAGGCTGAGAAATATCATCATAACTTCAAACGGCGTCTCCATCTCCAGCGACCTGATAAGGCATTGTTCAGCGGAGGGCATATCGATCTCCTTCCTCGACCGCTATGGCAGGCCATACGCTCAAATTCTCCCCCCCAAGGCTCCTCTTTACAGGTTAACATCGGCTCAAGCGGCGGCTTTCACAAACGGCAAAGGCGTTCACCTGGCCAGATGCTTCGCCGAGGGGAAAATAAGGAACCAAATCAATCTGATCAAGTATTACAGGAAATATAAGAGGAGAAAGGAGTTCGCGTTTTATGATAGATGCGAGGAATGCGTTGAGAGGATGAGAGGTCTCCTTAAAAAGCTGAGGGAGATAGCTCAGGGAAACGACTTAGACTCCGTTCGTTCCCAGCTGTTCGCGATAGAGGGCGAGGCTGCCTCCCTATATTGGGGGCTTATAAAGCTTTTGCTGATCAACGATGTCTATTTTGAGGGGAGGGAGAGGAGGGGGGCGACGGATCTGGTCAACTCCCTCCTGAACTATGGCTACGGTATACTTTACTCCCAGGTCTATCAAGCGATCATATTGGCAGGTCTGAACCCGAATATCAGCTTTCTCCACAAGGAACGTATAGGCAAGCCGACGTTGGTTTTCGATTTAGTCGAGGAGTTCAGACAGCCTGTGGTGGACAGAGTCGTAATAGGTATGATCCGCAAGAGGCGAAAGCTTGAGATGAAAGGCGCCGTTCTGAGCGAGGAGACAAAACAGATGTTAGTTGAGGGGGTGATGGCCAGGTTAAGCTCTAGGGTGAGCTTCAGGGGGAGGAAAATGGTGCTCGGAGATATTATAAGGCATCAGGCCAATTCCATAGCGGGATTTCTCGAGGATAAAACTAAATACCGTCCGTTCGTGGACAAATGGTGACTTGACTATGTTCGTTGTCGTGAGCTATGATATAAGGGACGATAAGCGAAGGCAGAAAATATGTGATGAATTAAAGAACTATGGGGATCACGTTCAATACAGTGTGTTTGAGTGTGACTTAACAGAGGAGCAGATCAAGGAGCTTCAATCCAGGCTGGGAAAGCTCATCAATAGAAGACAGGATAGCATTCGTTATTACTTCTTGTGTGGTAGATGTGCGAGCAGGATACAGATCCAGGGCAGGTGGTCGCTCCTCGACTGAGGTGGTTTTCGAAGAATTTGGGATAGAAATGATACAGATAAAACCTTGATTTTCTCCGAAGGGGCTCTTTGAAAATTTTCGAAAATTAGGGATTAGGCGGAGATAAGGCGGGGGATTTTCGAAATCTCCAAATTGTTGGGCTCAAAAATGCTTAAGAAGAGGAGGATTGGAAGGGAAATAGTTCAGTGGTCTTCGAAAATCGCTAGGAGAGCTGGATAAGAGGGGTAATTCTCGAAGTTAAGAATGCTGTAGAGATAAGGGTTTACGATGAAATGTGGCTCGGAATGACAAGATTCGCTTTCAAGAAAACGATGATTTTCGAAAATTTCCATATTCCCATAACATGGAGTATCGCCTGGGATGTAAATCACAGGGAAAAGCTCGGAAACCTATGCCGAAGAGCTGTTCGCATGATAGACCCGTTACTAAGGGGATTGAAACCTATACAAGACAAAAGCCAAACCCTTGGTTTTTCGCGTTCGCATGATAGACCCGTTACTAAGGGGATTGAAACGGGATGAGGGGCTTTTGGGGATTTTTCATCCCCTTTCCCGTTCGCATGATAGACCCGTTACTAAGGGGATTGAAACTGAAGAACAGCTTTTAAGAACTCCCTATCATACGGAACTTGGTTCGCATGATAGACCCGTTACTAAGGGGATTGAAACCTACAAAGTAGTCAGTTTCAGCATCAGGAGCAGGATAACGTTCGCATGATAGACCCGTTACTAAGGGGATTGAAACAAGAGTATGTTCTTCTTCTTTTTCCCACTCTTTAACTGTTCGCATGATAGACCCGTTACTAAGGGGATTGAAACGCGTGAATCAACATACCATAGAGCCACACTGGTCCTCGAGTTCGCATGATAGACCCGTTACTAAGGGGATTGAAACCGATCGAAGAAGTCTCTCATACCAGCTTGGATTGACGTTCGCATGATAGACCCGTTACTATGGATAGGTGGGGAGGTTGAAGTGAATTACATGGATTATGAAATTAAGGTTTTGACCCCTGTGTTTTTAGGAGGAAGCAACCCAAGAAGCCTTGATAATCTGTTCAGAGCCCCCTCGATAAAGGGAATGCTCAGGTTCTGGTTCAGAGCTATTCTCGGCGGGGTCTTCAACTTAAGGGATACAAAAAAGCTTAAGGAAAAAGAGGATATGTATTTCGGCAGCACGAAGGCCCGCTCCCCCTTCTCAATCTGGGCGGAGTCGATTTCCTCCTCTAAGGAGGATTGGTATCTCCTCCCCCACAAAGCCAAATTCCCAACGCTAGCCTGGAACCCAGGCAGTAAGTTCAGAGTTAGGCTTTCGATTAGAAGAAAGGTCGACCATATAGAAGAGGTGCTTAAGGATGTGTTTGAGACATGGGTGCTGCTCGGAGGAATCGGGAAACGATCAAGAAGAGGGTATGGATCGCTGTGGGTGCTAAACTCCGAGCCTATCTGGAACCCATTGAATTTCCAAGACTTCTCGGAGAAACTCCAGGGGAAATTGAACGATATCTGGAGCAGATGGAGGGGATATTTCGATCTTCAGCCAAATCGCCTGTCCTCTCCCCCCTTCCCTTTTCCGGCCCTTTGGAGCGAGGCGAGAATCTATATAGGGAGAAAGTTCCATCCCTTATCGAGGGCAAATATCATTGAAAAAACCCCTCTCGCCGACTTTATGAGGAGAGATAGAAAATTCAAGAACGTGATCGAATTCGGAAGGGGAGCTAAACCCAGACAGCCTTCCCCCTTCTTCTTGAAGGTCGGCTGGTCTCAAGAGGGATTGTTCCTGATATGCCCCGTCTTCTATCAAATCAAAACGTCAGGAAAGGCTAATTAGGGAAACGTGGAAGGATATATGAATCATTTTTTCAAAAATGGAAAACTTATAGAATTTACCCAAGGCAAGTGGATACTCAATGATATCACCTAACCGGATCCCTTGGAAAGGAGGGGAAAAATGAGCTCCAGCATTGTAAGGTGGCGGGGGAAGAGCCCATCACATCAAAAAGAAGAGGAGCTTCTGGGATACTTGGATCAGCTGATTCAAGAATGTCACAGAGTTTTCAAAGAGCCGCCTGAGGTCAAGCGGTTCAATAATTACATCGAAGGCATGATACTGCTCAATTGGGACGTTCTCCCCAAAACCTTTGCTATTCCCCCTGGGATGCAGGTGATAGTGGATGAGAATGCGTTGGACAGAAAAATCCTTGGTAAAGCCAGGAAAGAACATTTTTTTCTGTTCGATAGGCTCTTCCTCAAAGGGATACAGTTTGAAACAGACGTTTTCTCGCTGAGCTTCGTGTTCATCCATCACGACCTTCCCCTCCTCGACGGAAGGATAGTCGAAGTGGTCGATAGGAAAGGATGCCGCACCTTTTACTCCTCCTATAAATTCCTGAGGCAAGCCGATTGGGTCTTAATCCCCCCAGCAGCGTTGGTGAGGGAATACGTCGAACTGGTATGGCTGGTTCCCTTTCTGATGCGGGTTAAATATTTCTTGATACCCGACCTCGAAATCTCTCATCCCAACTCACACCTGATAAACTACGACCGGTTCAGGCGGAGGATGATAATGAGAAAAAGACGGATCAAAAACGAGAAAAAGCTCGAGAAGGAAGAGTTTTTAAAGTCCATCGTGGATTTAGCTTTCATTAAGGACATCGGAATAATGGGTTATGATAGAGAGGAGGAGTGATCTTGAGGAGAGCGTTCATAGTTCTCCTTCTCGTTTCCCTGTTTCTAAAGGGATGTGCTGAGAGGCGAGTAGAAACCGATGAGATCATCCCTGATTCCGCTGATTGTCTCGTCAAATTGCGCTACCAGGAGGTGAGGTCCGATCCATTTCTCTCGAGCTTCGTGGATCTCAAGCAGATAGAGGAGATCTTCAAGGGGATATCTATAAATCCCCAAGAGGTGCATGAACTGGTTATTCTCTCCGACTTAAAAGAGATGTTCGGGATGATCGTGAGGGGAAACCTCGATCCCCGGGGGATTAAAGACAAGCTGAAGGAGGAAGGAGCGTTGGAGGAGAGATATGAAGGGGATAAACTGTTCCGCTCCCCAGAGGGCGAGATCTTTCTGACCTTCATCTCAAGGGACATCCTTATCTTCGGCTCTCGATCCTGCATCGAAAGTGTCTGGGATGCCAGGAGAAAGAGGGCCAAAAGCTGGGCGGAAGATGAGGAGCTGATGGATCTCAAGGGAGAGCTTAGCAGCTCCCCCCTCCCCATGAGGATGTATCTTAAAGTTCCCCAACAGCTCATGGACGCCTTAGGCGTGAGCATCGAAGGGGCAAAGGGCGTGTTGAATCTGATCGATCTTAAACCCTTCGCCGAGCTCATCAGCCTCGTGGGAAGGATCGCCATGGTGGAGGGTGTGGGAGCGGCGATAGGGAGGAGAGGGGATAAAATCCGTCTCCAGGCATTATACGTTATGGCCGATGAGAAGATGGCATCCATCATATCGGGGATCGTGGCCTTAGCTGAAGGACTGACGCACGTCATACCTAGAGAGGGGATGGGCGAGGAGGATATCGAGGCCATCAATATGTTACGGAATGTGGAGATGGAGAGAAGAGGGAGGCTCTTATCTATCACATGGGAACTTGACGTCCAGGCCTCTCAAGAGAACCCTTGAGCCCCTCATGTTGCCTTGAGACCTTAACCCAGCTTTAAAATCATCCTTTATCATCTCCTCTAACGCTTTCCTTATTGCTCTCCTCACCTCAGGTTTCCTCAACAGCATCTCGCCTATCCTCTCGGCTATCTCAAGCTCCTCCGCCTCCTCCACATTCGACACATCGAGCAGCAGCCCGCACCCCGCGCAGAAAGCCGATCCACCCTCGTTCTCTAGCCCGCACCTCGGACACTTCAAGATACAGGTCACCTCGCACCGCCCCTCCTCCCTGGCAAGCCCGTAGATCCTCAGGTAGCTCTCCTCAAGCTGCGGATCGCTCAGGCTCACATACACAGCCGCCATCTTCGAGTCCATCGCCCATCCCATATACCTCTTCAGCGCCAGCTCCGGCATCCTGGAGGCCAGCTCCGTCGCCCTCGAGTGCCTGAAAAGATGCGGATAGACCCTCTTCCTCAGCCCGGCCGCCCTCGCTATCCTCCTCAGGCCCCTCCTGATGTAATCGCCGCCGACCCTCTCTCCCCCCGCCTGCCAAAGCCAGCTTCCGGGATCATCGGGCGATGGGTGCTCGAACCTCAGATAGGCGCTGAGGGCCGGTATGCTCTCGACGATCGCTATCACCCTCTGGCCCGTCTTGCCGAAAAGCCTCGCCCTCCAGAACCTCTCACCCTTGAACAGATCCCCCACCCTCATGTTCAGTATCTCCCCTATCCTCGCCCCGCTCTCGTATGAGAACCGGATGTAAGCCCTCCAGAAGAAGCTGGGCGAGGC
>QNBQ01000060.1 GCA_003645735.1 Candidatus Poribacteria bacterium | reverse complement strand
CGCGAACGCCTTGACATTTCCCTTAACCTGTGTTAAGCTTAAAGTGCTAACCTCCGAAACCCCCGAAAAAGGGGGGAGGTTAGCACCGAGGGGTCGGATGGGTCTCAACCCGCATGAAATTTGGATTTTCGATCTTTGACAACTCGAAAAATAGTTTGCATTACAAACCATTTTGATCCCCCTCTGAGGGGAGGTTAGCACTTTAGGGGTTTTCAGCCCAGTATTCATGGGCGTTCCGGAGGGGGCTGTGACAAATGAGACCCGTTCTATAGGGGATTGCGACGCGGATTACCGCTCCACAATCGAATTGGAGCGGTTTCGTGACAAATGAGACCCGTCCTATAGGGGGTTGTCAGCTTACCTCAGTTGGGTATGATCCCTCCTCTTTCGAAAGCTTCGGCTTGAAATAATCCGGTCGATTTGCTATCTTTTTTGAGGCGTCTTTGATCCGCCGGAGGTAAAGCGGGTGCTGAAGCGGGAGGAGCATAAGGGGCTTACGCTCAGATCGCTGCTGCTGGGGCTTGCGCTCATAACCCTCAACTGCTACTGGATAATCGCCGCCGAAAACAGGGTCATCTGGGAGATAACCGACTTCTCCACCTTCCCCACCACCCTGACCACCCTCCTCATCGTCACCATCCTCAACGTCCTCTTCGCGAAGCTCCTCAACCTGAAAAGGCCCCCGCTGGACGTGGGCGAGCTCGTGGTCGTATACGTCATGGTCTCGATCGCCAGCGGATTGGCCGGCCACGACATGGTCAGACAGCTCATCCCGATGATGGGCAACGCCTTCTGGTATGCGAGGCCCGAAAATGAGTGGGCCGATCTCTTCCACAGGTATCTACCGACCTGGCTAACCGTAAGCGATAAGGAGGTTTTGAGGGGGTATTACGAGGGAGGGGGGTGGTCGACCTTCTGGGACGAGAAGGTGATAAGGGCCTGGCTGGTGCCGGCCCTTGCGTGGTCGGCCTTCATCATCCTCTTCCTCTTCATGGCCCTCTGCTTCAACACGATCATTCGAAAACAGTGGATAGACCACGAAAAGCTGAGCTACCCGATCATAAGGCTGCCCCAGGAGATGATCGCCAACTCCTCGGGGTTTCTGTCCAGTAGGCTGATGTGGCTGGGCTTCGGGATAGCCTTCGCCCTGGAGCTTATAGCCGGCATCCACTACCTTTACCCGATCGTCCCCTCGCCCAGGCTGAAATACGACATAGGCCGGTATTTCACCGAGAGACCGTGGAACGCCATAGGGTGGCTGCCGATCCACGTCTACCCGTTCGCCGTCGGGCTGGGGTATCTGATGCCGCTGGATCTGTCGCTTTCGCTCTGGGTCTTCTACCTCTTCTGGAAGTTCCAGCTCGTTTTCTCCGCCGCCGTCGGCTGGGGAAGGGTCGGGGCCGGCTATCAGGGGGAGCAGAGGGCGGGCGCCTGGATAGGGATAGCCCTTCTGGCGCTGTGGACCAGCCGGAGGGGCATGTGGAGGGTTGTGTCGGGCGTCTTCAAGGGGAGCGAGAGAGACGGGCTTTACAGGACGGCGGTGATCGGCTTCATCATCTCATTCGCCCTCCTGGTCTTCTTCATGAACAGGGCGGGGATGAGCTGGTGGTTCGCCGCGTCATACCTGGCGATCTTCTTCCTCTTCTCGATAGCGATAACGAGGATGAGGGCTGAGCTGGGGCCTCCCACGCATGAGCTGCACGGGATGCACCCGGACAGGACCATGATCATGTTCATCGGGACCAGGAGGATCGGCCCGCAGAACCTGTCGGTGTCGACCGTCTTCGACTGGATCGCATACGGCTACAGATGCCACCCCATGCCCCATCAGCTGGAGGGATACAAGCTGGCCTCCGCGACCGGGACGGACGAGCGGAGGCTGGCGGTCGCCATGGTGATCGCCGCCGCTGCCGGAACCTTCGCCTCCATCCTGCTCCACCTCTGGCTCTACTACAAATACCGATACGTCATCTGGGGCGTGGGGGAGTTCTACAGGCTGCAGAGCTGGCTGACCTACCCGATAAAGTTCGACGAGCTGGGGGTCAAACAGTTCGCCTTCGGCTTCCTCTTCTCGGCCTTCCTCACCTTCATGAGGAGGAGGTTCGTCTGGTGGCCGTTTTACGCCGTCGGATACGCCGTGGGAGGGGGATGGGCGATAAGCTGGATGTGGTTCTCGATATTCCTCAGCTGGCTGTCGAAAAGGCTGCTGATAGGGTTCGGCGGGCTGAAGATGTATAGGAGGGCGATGCCCTTCTTCCTGGGGCTGATATTGGGTCAGTTCTTCATGGGGAGCATGTGGGCGCTGCTGGGCGTGATCCTCAACAAGCACATGTATACGCTCTTCCCCTAAAACCCGAGCCAAGCCTCCTCCGTCAGCTCCCCCCGGCAGATCACCCTGGCGTCCCCCTCGAGGTAGACGTTCCCGATCTTCCCGTCCTCCAGGTCGAAGTGGACCTTCAGGACGAACCCGCCGCGGGTGTGGATCTCGACCGGCGGCTCGACCAGACCCAGAAGCGCCCCCACGACGGCGCAGGCGATCGACCCCGTCCCGCAGGCCAGCGTCTCGTCCTCCACCCCCCTCTCATAGGTGCGGATGGCCATCCTGTTTCTCCCCGTGGGCTTGGCGAAGTTGACGTTCGTCCCCGCCGGCGCGAACTCCTCGTGATACCTCACCTCCCTGCCCAGCCCGACCACGTCAACGCCCTCCAGGTCGTCCACGATGAACACCACGTGCGGCACGCCGGTGTTGGCGAAGCTGACGATATGCTCCCCGCTTGAGAGCTTGAGCGGGAACCGGAGCTTTATCCCCTGCGGATCGCTCATCCTCACCTTGACGTTCGACCCCACCACCTCCGCTTCGTAAAGGCCGGCCGTGGTCTCGAACCGCATCCTCCTGCCGGCTATCCCGTTGAGGTAGGCGAACCTGGCGATGCATCTGGCGCCGTTGCCACAGGTCTCCGCTTCGCTGCCGTCCGAGTTGAAATACCTCATGGAGAAATCGGCTCTCTCCGAAGGCTCGACCAGTATCAGCCCGTCCGCCCCCAGCGATACCCTCCTCCTGCAGACGTTTGCGACGAACTCGCTCAAACCCATCCCACCGGGCGGGACGATCCCCTCCCTGTTGTCTATGATGATGAAATCGTTCCCCGCCCCGCTCAGCTTCATGAAGGGTATCCCTTTCACCTTCAACCCTCCGCTATCCTCAGGGTTATCTCGCCGAAAGGCCTGGTTTGATAGGCGATGATCCTCCTCAGCTTGATGAGCTCCAACATCGCCAGGAAGGCGACTATCAGCTCCGATTTGATCCTTATCTCCCCGAAAAGCTCGTCGAAGGCCATCTCCCCGCCCCTCTCCCGAAGCGCCTCCATGATCTCCTCCATCTTCTCCTCGACGGTGACCTCCTCCCCCTCCAGCTCCATCTCCTCCTCGGGCGGCAGCCTGGAGAGCAGATCCTTGAGCGCGGAGAGCAGGTCGAAGAGGGTCGCCTCTATCAGATACTCCTTCTCCTCGACCTCCGGGGGAGGCGCCTGTCTGAAGAAGAGCTTCTCCCTTTCGATCTCCAGCTCCCTCAGCTTCTGAGCGGCCTCCTTGAACTTCTTGTATTCGATCAGCTGCCTTATGAGCTCCTCGCGCGCGCCCTCGACGAACTCCACCTGCTCGGGCGTCGGGGCCGGGAGCATGCTCTGGGATTTGATCTGCATCAGCGTGGCGGCCATCACGAGGAACTCCGAGGCGATCTCCAGGTCCAACATCTTCATCAACTCCAGATACTCCAGGTATTGGCGCGTGATCTCGGCTATCGGTATGTCGTAGATGTTCATCTCGTTCTTCTGGACGAGGTAGAGCAACAAATCGAGCGGCCCCTGAAAGCTATCGAGCTTCACCTCATACACATCCCCTCACCCCTTCACCTGAAAAGCCTTATCGCCTCCCTCACCTCCTCCAGCGTCTCCCTCGCTATCTTGCCCGCCTTTTCGGCGCCCTCCCTCAGCAGATCCCTCACCTCGTCCAGGTGTGACGTCCAGTAGCTCCTCCTCTCGTGGAACGGCCTGAGCGCCTCTATCAGGGCCTCGGCCATCCTCCTCTTGCACTCCACACACCCTATCCTCCCCGCCCTGCAGGCCTCCTCTATCTCGGGCAGCTCCTTTTCGTTGTAGATCCTGTGGTAGGCGTAAACGGTGCACACCTCCGGATGGCCCGGATCGGTCCTCCTTATCCTGGCCGGATCCGTCACCATCTCCATGACCTTCTTCCTTATCTCCTCGGGCGGGTCGTTCAGGTAGATGCAGTTGCCGTAGCTCTTGCTCATCTTCCTGCCGTCCGTTCCGGGCAGGTTGGGGGTTTCGGTCAGCAGCGCCTGAGGCTCGGGGAAGATCTTCCTGCCGAAGAGCGCGTGAAACCTCCTGACGATCTCCCTGCACAGCTCCAGATGGGGCAGCTGATCCTCCCCCACCGGCACCACCTCCGCTTTGTAGATGATGATGTCGGCGGCCTGAAGGACGGGGTAGGCCAGGAAGCCCAGGGAGGGGTTCTGACGGGTGCCCTCCAGCTTCGCGAGCATGTCCTTGTAGCTGGGCGTCCTCTCGACCCACGGGACGGGCGTCACCATGCTCAAAAGCAGCATCAGCTCGGCGTGCTCCTTGACGTGCGACTGGACGAACAGGGTGCTTTTCTGCGGATCTATGCCGGCGCTCAGCCAATCGACCGCCGCCTGCACCGTGTATTCGGCCAGCATCTCCGTGTCCAGGTGATCGGTCAGGGCGTGCCAATCGGCTATGAAGGGGAAGCACTCGTATTCGTCCTGTAGCTTGACGCAGTTTTTCAAAACCCCCTCAAGATGCCCTAGGTGTAGATATCCCGTAGGCCTGACGCCGCTCACCAACCTCTTCACGGCTATCTCCCCCTAAAACCGTAGGATCGAGTTCATCAAGAGGAACATGCCGTCGGCGAACCTCCTAATGAACAGGAAGACCGGGTTGACCGGTATCCTCAAAAGCCACGGTATGAAGATGATGCCGATCAGTATCGGCATGCCGAACCTCTCGAGCTTGGAAAGCTCGTAGGCCTGCCTTTCCGGAAGCAGCCCGAGCAACACCTTGAACCCGTCCAGAGGGGGGATCGGCATCAGGTTGAAGGCGGCCAGGTAGAGGCTGATCCAGATCGGCACGACCAGCACTTTGTTTACGAAGTTGAAGACGCCGAAGGAGGGATGGGCCCTGGCGATGGCCTTCGAGACGATCATCAGGCCGAAGGCGATCAGGATGTTCATCATCGGGCCGGCGAGGGCGACGAGGGCGTAATCCCTCTTCGGGTTCCTCAGGGCGTTGGGGTTGACCGGGACGGGCTTGGCGCCGCCGAACACGATGGGCGAACCCGAAAGGAAGAGCATCAGGGGCAAAAGCAGCGTGCCGAACGGATCGATGTGCGCGCCGGGGTTGATCGTCTTCCTGCCCATGTATTCGGCGGTCCTGTCGCCCAGCCAGCTGGCCACAAGCGCGTGGGCGTATTCGTGAAGGGAGAGCAGGATGATCAAAAAGGTGAAGGAGAGGATCAGATTGGGTATCTGGCTCAGAAAGCTCACCTCGTTCCCCCCTCCGAGTCTCCCAAATTTTACCATATGCCGATCGAGTTTGGAAGACAGCCGGCTTGGCCGACGAGCTTTCGGCGGAGGGAAGCGATGGCGAGGATAGACAGATCGAATCAGAGGCGAGAACTGCCTAGTGTATGAGGGCCTGTAAGAAGGGGGCGATCATCCCGCCCGATAGGGGGTGAGGCCCCCGGTCACATCCCGGGGACCCCCCTCAGATCGAGCGGTTTAAACCCAAGCTTGAAGGCCGGGGAGCTTCGCCTCAGCCGGAAATCCAGCCTGTAAGGCGAGGCGAACTCCGGATCGGCTATCAGGCTGTGGGGATCCATCCCCGCCTTCCTCCACTCCTCCAGGTTCATCCCGGCGAAATCGATCTCCCCCCCGCCTTCGCGCCAGTAGAGGTTGTGGTCGAACCTGAAGTTCAGATCCCTCAGGTTCCCGGCGAAAAGCTTCCCCTCCCTCCAGTAGACGATGTTCCTCTCGAATATGAAGCTTATGTGATCCTCGGGCCTGCTCCGCTGGATCTGGGCGTCCCTGCCGAGGGCGAAGATGTTGTTCCTGACGATGTTCTCCCTGCCGTAATGTTGATGGAAGCCGCCGTGGGTGGTGTTGTAGACCAGGTTGCCCTCCACCAGTATGAAGCTGCTCCCCTCGTCCAGGTATATCCCCCATCCGCCGTATTTGTAGCCGGCGACGTCGTGGAAGATGTTCCGCCTGATCTCCGTCCCCGGCTGGACCCCCAGCGTGTAGATCCCGCCCATATCGCTCAGGATAGGCCCGTCGCCGTCCGATTTGATCCCGATGTGGTGGACGAGGTTCAGGGCGACGACGTTCCCCTTGGCAAGCGCTCTCCCGTAGCCCCAGGTCCAGCCGATCGATATGCCGGTGTAGTAGAAATCGTGGATCAGGTTGCGGACGATCCGGTTGTTGTAGCTCTGGCCTATCCATATCCCGACGGCGCTGTGGAAGATCAGCCCGCCGTCGTGGATGTGGCAGCTGGCGATCAGGTTGTCGTGGGTCCGCTCCTTTTCGTCCTCCCTTATGACGGTCTCGCCTATCTTGACCCCGCCTGCGCCCAGGTCGCCCATCTCACATCCCTCGATCCTGTTGAACTTGCATCCCCTCGAGAGCTCCAGGGCGTATGTTCCGAGGCGGACGAACCTGCACCCCTCGAACGCGCATCTCCTGACGCCCTCCCCGTATACCGCCCCGGGGACGCCGACGGCGGCCTGATTGAAGCCCGACCGATCGGGGGGAAGATCCCACTCCGCATGCGAGAAGGTAAGCCCTCTGAAGATCACGTGTTCGACGTATCTCCCCTCCTCCGGCCTCCCCTCAAGCCTGACAAGCTGGGCCAGGGCGGGCGCGATCACCTCGGCCTTCTCCATATCCTCGCCGGGCATGGGGATGTAGTAGATGACCCCCTCCTCCGCGTCCAGATACCATTCGCCAGGCTGATCGAGCAGCTCGGGGGCGTTTTCGACGTAGTAGAGGTCGTTCGGGTCGAGCTTGAAGACCGTCCGCTTGCCCAGCTTAACTGTTCGGGTCCCTTCGTCCACCTCCAGTATGGGAGTGCGGGACTCGATCCACCTGCACATCGCCACAAGCTCCGCCCCCTTCATCCCGGCCCTCAGATCGCCTTCGTGGAAGATGAACCTATCCACTCCCCGGTTCCAGGGGAGATCGGCCAGATCCTCGGGCAACCCTTCCACCTTCAGGTATCCCCTGTTCGGGTGACGCGCCCTTCTCCTCCTCTCCCCGTTCACCCAGATCTCCCTGAAGGCCCATCCCCTCTCGATCTCCGCCGCCCAGACCTCCCTTCCGTTGAGGGTCGTTTTCCTCCACCCTTCGATCCTCCTCCCGCCGCTTATGATCGGCTCCTCGCCGTCGTAGGCCTCGTATACGATCGG
>QNBQ01000059.1 GCA_003645735.1 Candidatus Poribacteria bacterium | reverse complement strand
CTTCCGACCTGGACTCGGGGCCGTCGACCCTCCCGACCTCGACCTCCCGGGGGAGCCTCCCGAGCTGGCCGTAGGCCTCCAACGCGCGGCAGACCGTCAGGAAAAGCTCCGCCGGTGAAAGGATGATCTCCCCCAAATCGACGTAGCTTATCTCCTCGGCGATCGCGGAGCAGGCCCTTTTCAGCTCCTCGATCGATAGTTTAGCGCCGGCGGCCTCATCCGGGTAAAGCTCGACTATCTCCGAGGCGGTCACGAGCTTCACATCCGGTCTCGAACATATGTGCTCGACATAGCCTCTGAGTATGTCCAGGCCGCGTCTCATCTCCTCAGGTGGTTTGACCTCAGGGGTTTTCCACTTATCGGGGGAGGGGTTGGCGCCCCTGGCGAAGTTGACGGCGTCCCAGAACTGATAGGTCGAAAACTCGCACGGATGATAGTAGATGCTCACCAGGCCGCCGCCCTGTGATTTGAGCCTGTCGGCGATCGAGTCGAACCGTTCGACCGCCTCCCTCAATCCCTCCTCGCCTTTTCTGAAATCGCACCTCGTCAGGTTCTTTCCCATCCTCAACACGTTCAACACGCCGCAGAACCAGAAAGGCTCCTCGTTCAGCCCGATCTGGGGGCATTCATCCATGTAGAGCTTTATCCCCCAATCCCTCAGAGCCGGATAGACCTGGGGGGCCCAGGAGGAGCCGGGCTGGCCGTAGCAGCTGGGCTTTCGACCGAAGACCCTGATTATGTCCTCATATCCCCTGCACTCCCGCCTCTTGAACTCCTCCCTTCCCTCCTCCCATCCCAGCCCTTTGAGGTATTCGGCCGGGGTCGGGTGGACGCTGTGGTAGTCGGTGTGGTATCCTATGTCGTGCCTTTCGAGCATGTCGATTATGTCCGTCCTCCCCCTTCTCTCAAGCGCCCTCAGCTTTTCGCCCACCAGCTTGAAGGTGGCCCTCTGGTCCAGCCTGTCGAAGATCTCGATGATCCCTTTGAGCGCCTCGTCGCTTTGAGGGGTTATGTAATCCTCGACGTCGAACCAGAAGGCGACGAGGACCCGGCTCATAGTCTCCTCCTGTAGGCTCCGATCTTCTTCTCCTCCTTCTCCTGGCAGGAGACGCAGAGGAGGGCGTAGGGGATCAGCTCAAGCCTCTTTTCGGGTATGAGCTGACCGCATTTCAGGCAGATGCCGTAGGTCCCCTCCTCTATCCTCTGAAGGGCGCTCTCTATCTGTTTGAGGACGACCGAATCCCTGTAGCTGAGGGTTTGGATCAGCCTTCTCTTATTGGATTCGGCCGCTTCGTCCACTATATCGGTCGCCCCCTCGTCGTTCTCCTCCTCCGGCATCTCGTATTTCTCCAGTATCCTCTTCTTCTCCTCCAGGAGGAGCCTCTTGAACTTTTCGAGATCTATCTTTCCGCTCAAGGCAGTCACCTCCTTGAGAGTATGTAGCCGATCAGCTTATAGGTGAGTTTCGCCGCCGTGACGTTCGGCGCGGCGAAGCCGGGGATAGGTGAAAGCTCAACCACGTCGAAGCCGATCACCCTCTTCCTTTCGGCTATCTCCCTCAAAAGCTTTAAAAGCTCGCGCCACCCGAGCCCGCCCGGCTCGGGCGTGCCGACCGCGGGCATCACGGACGGATCCAAGCCGTCCAGGTCGATCGTTATATAAACGGCATCTCCAAGCCTCGAGATCACCTCCTCGATCCAGGAGGGGTTTTTCGAGATGTCGTCCATGAAGAAGACCTGATCGCGCAGCCCCTCCCTTTCGATGAACTCCGCCTCCTCGGCCGAGAGGCTTCTGATGGCCACTTGGACGACATCCCGACATCTCTCCCTGACCCTCCTCATGACGCAGGCATGGCTGAACTTGGAGGATTGGTGCTCGTCCCTGAGATCGGCGTGCGCGTCGATCTGCAGCACCGATAGCTCCTTCACCCTCCCGCACAACCCCCACACCGCCCCGATCGTTATCGAGTGTTCACCCCCCAGAAGGACGATCAGCTTGCCCGTCTCCGAAAGCTCGCTCACTATCCCGGCCACCCTCTCGACCATCCATCGCGGCCCCTCGGCAGCGGGTTCGACCTCGGGGAGGGTGTGGATGCCATACCTGACGATCTCCTCCCCGATCTCCTCGTCGTAGAACTCAAGCGATCTGGAGGCCTCGATTATCGCGCGCGGCCCTTGGCGTGTCCCTGAGATGTAGGTCGTCGTCCCGTCGTAGGGGACGGGGAGGATCAGGGCGGATGAATCTTCGAAAGAGGAGAGGGGTTCCTCGATCCCCATGAAGTTATAAGGCTGTGCCCTTTCATACCTCATCTCGAAAGGCTTAAAACCCTTCCCCTTTCCTCATCCAGCAGCCTCGCCGAGGCGAATATGTTGTGGGGGAAGTCACGCCCCCTCTCGAAAACCCTGTAATCCACCCTCCCTATCTCGAACCACTCCTTCGTGATCCGTATCGCCACCTCCGGATCGAAGGGCTTACACGAGAAGACGTCCACGCTCAGGTAGAGCTTCTCGGGGAAGGTGTGGATGCTTATGTGGCTTTCGGCTATTATCACGAAGCCGGATATGCCCCAATCCTCGGGTTTCCCGGCGGTATATCTCGTGACGAACGGCGGGGAGATCTTCGTCATCTCTATCCTGTCGGGCAGCTCCTCCAGATAGGCGTATATCACGTCCAGATCGGCCAGCTTCTCCCTGTTGCACTCATACCCGTCTAACACCAGATGTGGCCCTAGCCCTTTCCTCCTCATCTTCCCTTTACCTCGTCTCTGTCTTTTAAAGCGGCTTGAAATTATATCATTCAGAGCCGAAATGTCAAGTGTTGACCCGATCCGCCCGGGCCTGATATAATCGACGGCCGAAATCCCATCTCGGAGGTGCGCGATGCAGGGCAGGGCCTTTCTCTTCGCCCTGTTTGCAGCGCTTTGCTGGGGAGCGGCGCCGATTTTCGGCAAGATCGGGCTGGCGAAACCATCCCCCGCCGTCGCCCTCACCCTCAGAAGCCTGATCATAACCCTGATCATGCTCATATGGACCTTGGCGGCCGGAGGGCTGAGGGAGGTGGGATCGCTGTTCGCCTCCAAATCGGGCCTGTTCATAGCGGCTGAGGGAATCCTCGCCTCGTTGATCGGCCACCTCGCCTACTATTACGCGCTGAAATACGGCGAGGCCTCCAGGATGGTGCCGATCACCTCCTCCTTCCCCCTCTTCGCCCTGGTCATCGCCATCCTCTTCCTGGGCGAGAAGCTGAGCTGGGACAAGGTCGCGGGGGCGATCCTCATCGTGGCCGGCATTTTCCTGATAAGGAGGTGAGCCAAGATGAAATGGGCGGCGATCTGGCTGACGGGCGCCCTGCTCGCCGGTCTGGGTGAAGCACTGGAGCTTCCGCCCCACCCCAGGCTGCTGCTGAACCGGGAAGGGGTGGAACAGCTCAAGGAGCGGATAAAACGGTATGAGTGGGCGAGGGAGAGATGGCGTTCGATCGAGAAAAGGGCTGAAAGATGGCTGAAGGAGGAAATTAAGCTCCCTCCCAGGGGAGGGAACTGGTGGCATTGGTATGCCTGTCCGGTTCACGGGGCGAGGCTGAGGACGGGCAGGAGGATCGGCGAGTGGCGGTGGGAACACATCTGCACGGTCGGAGGCGAGGTTCTGCTGGGGGATCCCTCCCGACCGGAGAGGGATTACGACGGGTGCGTCATCTCGGGGATCCATCACAGGCTGGCGGGCGCGGTTAGGGACCTGGGGCTGGCCTATCAGGTCACGGGCGATAGGCGATACGCCGAGAAGGCCGAGGAGATACTCATAGCTTACGCGAAGCGATACCTCAGCTACCCGCTTCACGATGTGAGGGGCAGGGCGAGGATAGGAGGCGGAAGGGTCGGCCCACAGACGCTTGACGAGTCGACCTGGCTCATACCGATCTGCCAGGGCGCCGATCTGATCTGGGAGACCCTCTCCGAGGAGGAGAGGAGGTTGATCGCCGACAAGCTCCTCCTGCCCGCCGCTAAAGAGGTGATCCTCCCCCACAAGATGGGCGTCCACAACATCCAGTGCTGGAAGAACAGCGCGGTGGGGCTGGTGGGGTTCCTGCTGGGCGACGAGGAGCTTATAAGGGAGGCGATCGATAACCCCGAAAGGGGCTACTGGAGGCAGATGAGGGACGGGGTAAGGCCCGACGGGGTGTGGTGGGAAGGCGCATGGGGTTACCATTTCTACACGTTGTCGGCCCTCTGGAGCCTGACCGAGGCGGCCCGCAACTGCGGGATCGATCTCTACTGCGAGGAGCTTAAGAAGATGTTCGACGCGCCCCTCAACTTCGCCATGCCCAACCTTCACCTGCCGCCCTTCAACGACAGCGATGAGGTGGATCTCAGGGGACGCGCGCCCCTCTACGAGCTGGCATACGCCCGATACGGCGATCCCAGGTATGTCCCCCTGATCAGGGAGGGAGGACGGCGAAGCGATTTCGCTCTGTGGTTCGGCGTCGGCGAGCTTCCGGAGGGGAAGCCGATCGAATGGAGAAGCGCCAACTACCCCGACTCGGGATACGCGATCCTCGCCCGCGGCGAGGGGAAGGATGCGACCTGGCTCTGTCTCAAATACGGCCCCCACGGCGGAGGACACGGCCACCCCGATAAGCTCAACTTCGTCCTCTACGCCCGCGGGAAGGTCGTGGCGCTCGACCCCGGAACGGCCAGATACGGCCTGCCGATTCAGAGGGAGTGGTATCGGACGACGCTCGCCCACAACACGCTGACCGTGGACGAGACCTCCCAAAAGCCGAGCGAGGGGAAATCGATAGCGTTCGGGGCCGAGGGGGACGTGGAGTATGCGATGGCCGATGCCGGGCCGATATACGAAGGGGTCAAGTTCAAACGAACGGTCATTTTAATCGATGAGGATCACATCCTGCTCGTCGATCAGGTGAGGTGCGACCGGGAGAGGCTCCTAGATCTGGCCTATCACAACCGGGGGAGATGGGCGGAACTCCCGGAAGGGGAGGGCTGGAGGCCGCCCGACAAACCCGGATACAAACACATCCGCGATGCGACCATCAGAACGGTCGTGGATGGAGCGGAGCTGGGGGTGAGCCTGGGCGAGGGGATGGAGGTCAAAATCACGCTCGCGGGCGGCGAGGAGACCGAGGTGATAACCGGGACGGGCGTAGGTGATCACATCGAGGATCGGGTTCCGATGGTCATATTCCGCCGCCGTGCGAAGGAGACGGCCTTCATCTGGGGAATCTCGCTGGACGGGAGGGACATGGAGATCAAGCCGAGGCTGGTTCGGGATGCTGAAGGAAACCCGATCCGCCCCTCCGCCGCCGTCGCGGTTGAATGTGAAGCGAACGGCAAACGGTATCTCTTCGTCGTCAACCCGGAGGGGATCGATCTGAGGGTTGAGCTGCCGAGCGGGGAGGGGCGGCGGGCCAGCTCCCCGTTTGCCTCGATCCCCCTTCCCGACTAGGGCCTCCAGAGGGTTGCGGCGATGTATCGCTCGCCGTCGGGGCGGTCGTTCCAGTAGTAGACGGTCACGATCGTCCCGTCGGGCAGCTGGACGGTGCGGGGGTAGCCTATGTCGCCGTCCCCCGCCCCCTCGCGCAATATCAGCTCCTCCCCCCAGCTTTCGCCGCCGTCCTCGCTGAGCTTGGCGCAGATCCTGAAGGGAGGGTTGCGGTAGCCATACGTTATGCAGAGACGCCCATCTTGGAGGAGCGTCAGCGTGGGCGGGTTGCCGCCCCGACCGGTGTTCTCGACCGGCCTGGTCACATACCTCCAGCTTTTCCCCTCGTCATCCGATGCGTAGAGATCGATCCAGTTCCCCTCCCTCCCCCTGCACCTGACGGCGACGAGCATCTTGGAGTCGGGCAGCCGGACGCTGGCGGGCATGATTGCGAACCCCTCCGGCTCAGGGCCTATCCATGAGAGGAACTCGAACGTCCTGCCCCCGTCGCGGGTTTGGATGCAGAAGACCCTCCCCTCGTTTCCGTCCGATTTGGCCGCCGTCAGGAAGAGCAGACATCTCTCCCTCCCCAAGACGAGATAATCCGTTCTGGCGGCGATGCCGGGCAGGCCGAAGTCGGGGAGTTTATAGGGGCCGCGCCACGATCTGCATCGGTCGTAGGAGAGGTAGAACCACGATTTGGCGCCCGCAGCTAAGCCCGATCTGGCGCACATCAGCGCGAAATCGGGGTGCGTGAAATCGATTCCACCCGGCGGCTCCATCAGCTCGTCGTCGATGATCCCCCCGATCCCCAGCTCCGGGACGACGTGTTCGTCCGCCGACAGCGCCCTTCCGCCCGGCGTCCTGCAGGGCATCCTCCCCACCTGCCAGCTCCTACCGCCGTCCACGCTCCTGGCCTGCATGGTGACCATCGGCCTTTCCCTGTCGCGGGGGTGAAAGGAGGCGCCGTCGTATTTGAGATACCCGACGACGAACCCTACGACGATCTCATCCCCCCACGACCAGATCCCGTAATTGGCCGGCCATCCGGCGTAACGCCCTTTTTCCCTGTAAACCGTGACGTGTTCCAAAACCTCCATGGCTGACCTCCACAGTTTCGAGCTTCTATCAACGGAGCCGCGTGTAAACCATCAGCCACCTCCCATCGGGGAGTTTGGCAACGCCCGGGTCGGCTCCTCCGTCCACCCTGACGCCCCTCTCCACCGTCCACCTCTCCCCGTCGTCCGAGGTGGCCGATCGCACGCCGCCCGGGCCCGTCCCGTAAAACCTCAACACCTCCCCGTCGACCACGGCGCACCCCAGGAAGTCCATCCCTTCGACCTCCACGTCGGGCAGCCTTTGGAAGCTCAGCCCATCGTCCGATACGGCGTGATAAGCCCTTCCCCTCTCCCCCGGGATCGGGGCGTAATAATGCCACTTGCCCTTGAAGAAGACGACCGCCGGGTCGAGCACGTCTTTTTTGGGGTCGGCGAACCGGTCGCCGGGCTCGACTCTGAAGCGGTAACCGTCCTCCGATATCGCCGAAAGCGTCCTCGCCCGCTCGCCGGGCCGGGGCGAGCAGGTGAAATAGAGCCTGAACCTCCCGTCCTCCAGGACGACCAGCATCGGATCACATGGATTGCTGTGGCCCTCGGGCAGCCCCGAGATCTCAACGACCCGCGGCTCGCTCCACGTCTCCCCGCCGTCCGAGGAGACCATGACGGCTATCTTATCGAAGCCTTCGGGCGAGTCGAACGAGAACCACTGGAAGACCAGGAATATCCGTCCGTCCTTCGCCGCCGCGAGCGATGGAACTCCTCCGTGCCTCACCACCAGCTTCCCCGGCTGTTCAAACCGGAGCCCATTCTCCGAGCGGCTTACATACAGATCGTCGTGCCACGGGCCGGGGTGAGGCGGAACCCAGGGAGGTGGGATCTCGAACTCGAGGCAGTAGAACATCCTCCTCTCGCCTGTATCGGGACAGGCAGCCTCCTCCCTCCGCACCGCCGCCACCCATCCGGGATGGTTCGTCCAGTGGGCGATCTCCAACGTCTCAACCCATCCGTCGTTCCCGAATACGGGAAACCGGACGGTTATCCTCCT
>QNBQ01000058.1 GCA_003645735.1 Candidatus Poribacteria bacterium | reverse complement strand
TTACCTGAGGTCATGGATTTCATCGGCGACGAGGATGAATGGCTCAGGTTTCTGGACGCATATTTCTCCGCTTACGAAAAGGATGCCGACAAGGCGATAGCCGCCTTCCGCGAGCAGGAGATGGTCGGGATCGCCGTGGGCAGGACGGAGGAGGTGTGCAGCGAGCTCATCACGCTGGCGTATCTGTTCGTGAGGGATGAGGGGAGAGCTATGGACGTCCTTAAAGCCCTTGCATACGTGGCGTCAACGAGGGGATGCAGATGGTTCGGCGTGGAGCTCCCCATCAAGGGGATAACCGAGGCGGAGCTCGAATCGCTGGGATGGGAGGACGCCAAGCTTCCCTTCTTCTGGACGAGATACAGGATGAGAAAGGAGTTGAGCCCGCCAGGTTCGCGATAAGACCCGCGGCGCCGCGGGAGGTTAGACTCGTCGCATCCCTAAAGCGCAGACGGGATGAGGGGGTGAGGCGAATGGTTGGCGAACTATTGGACCTCATTTCGCCGCGTTTGTCCGGCGTGAACGCGCTGGACATCATCGCTCACATCCATGACCACGACCGGTGGTCGTCGTTCGATAAGCACCACGAAGCCGCCGAGTATTGCCTTTCAAAGCTGGTGGAATACGGGCTGGAGGGTGAGATTCTCACCGTCCCCGCCGATGGCGAGAGCACCTATGGCGACTGGATAGTCCCCATCGCGTGGGATGCCAGGTCCGCAACGCTCACCCTGCTCCCATCGGAGGGGAGGGGCGAGGTGGTGCTGTGCGATTACAGGGACGATCCCTGTTCTCTGATCGTCTACAGCAAGCCCACGCCGCCGGAGGGGGTCAAAGCGGAGGTCGTGCTCGTCGAGGGCGGCAGGAGGGCCGAGGACTACGAGGGCATAGATGTGTCCGGCAAGATCGTATTCACGTCGGACTCGGCGAGATACTCAAGGAAAGAGGCGATGAAGCGGGGCGCCCTGGGGCTTATATCCGACTACATGCCCACATACGAAGGATGCAGACCCCTGATGGAGCTTCCCGACGTCAGGTTCTGGGAGCGGTTCAGCACAGATAAAGGCGGATGGGGGATGAAGAAGGGTGATGAGCCATGCTGGGGGTTCGTGCTCACGCCGAGGCAGGGACAGTGGCTCAGGGAGATTATCAAAAAGGAGAAGAAGGTCGTGCTACACGCCCATGTGGACGCCCGTTTCTACGACGGGACAATCCCGGTGGTCACGGGCTTCATACCCGGGCGGACCGAAGAGGAGGTGCTCATAAACGGGCATCTGTGCGAGGTGGGGGCGATAGACGACGCCAGCGGATGCGGGCTTGCCGTTGAGGTCCTTCGCTGTCTGAACCGGCTCATCAAAGAGGGCAAGCTCAAGCGTCCCAGGCGGGGGATAAGGGTGCTCTTCACTTACGAGTGCATGGGGACGATGGCGGCGGTTGTGGAGCATTCCGAGATATTCAAGCGTGTCGTTGCGGGGGTCACCCTGGACTCCGTAGGGGGGCGCGAGTCCATCTGCCGAGCCGCCCTGGAGCTTTCGCACAACCCACATGCCCAAAGCTCCTACACCGACACGCTCCTTTGGCTCATCCTGAAGGAGCAGTTGCGCAGGGGGAAGCTGCTTGTGAACGTGCGCGAGAGGGATTACATGCGCGCCGACAACATCATCTCCGACCCGATGATAGGGATACCCTGCCCGTTGCTCATAGAGTATCCCTACACCTTCTACCACACCTGCGCCGACACGCCTGATAAGCTTGACCCCGAAAAGCTGAAATGGATCGGGACCGCTGTAGCGGCATACGTCTATTTCATCGCAGACGCCGGCGCGAAGGAGGCTTCATGGCTCGCAAGGGAAGTTCTATTCGATGCGCACCGCGCGATAACGAACGATGTGAGGAGGGCGGTGAACGAGGGGAAGGATTTAGGATGGCTCTGGAGGAGGCTGGAATACGCTCGGCTCAGGTATGGGATGGCTCTGGATTCGGTCTTGAGGCTGGTGCGCACAGGTAAGAGGGAGGTTCAAAGGGAGTTGAAGGCGCTCAAAGGAATGCTCGATGATAGCGTGAAGGAGGCGTTCCGCCAGGGCGCCGGTATGCTCGGGCTCCCCGCAAGAAAGCCGCGCCGCAGAAGGGACGCATACAAGAGGAGGGCATCTCAGTTCATCCCCGTCCGTAAGGTCATAGGGGAGTTCCTGGGGACGAGGATACCCGACGAGGAAAGGGACGAGTGGAACGAGATGTGCGAGCGCGATAACATAAAGGGTGGGGTTGCTACAAGGGCGCTTTACTGGGCTGATGGGAGGAGGAATGTCGCCGAGATAGAGGAGCTGGTGGAATGCGAGCTGGACGTGGAAGGCGTTCGCCTGCTTGAGTTCTTCCGGAGGCTGGAGGAGATGGGTTACGTGAGCCTTCGCAAGGAGGGTGAGGGATGAAGACCATCGGGCTCATCGGAGGGATGAGCTGGACGTCAACCCTTGAGTATTATCGGCTTCTCAACGAGCTGACGGCTCGAAGGACGGGCGGCTCGCATTTCGCCAAGGTCATCCTTTACAGCCTGGACTTCGGCGAGGTGGAGAGGATACAGCACGGGGGAAGGTGGGATGAAGCGGCGAAACTGCTCACGGAGGCGGGGAGGGCCTTGAAGGCCGCGGGGGCGGATTTTCTCCTGATCTGCTCAAACACCATGCACATCGTCGCCGACGCCGTTCAAAAGGGGACCGGCCTGCCCCTGCTCCACATAGCGGATGTCACGGGCGATGCGATAAGGAGAAGCGGTCTGAAGAGGGTCGGGCTTCTCGGGACGAAGTTCGTCATGGAAAGCGGCTTCTACAGGGAAAGGCTTGAGGAGAAGTTCGGACTGAAGGTGCTGGTGCCGGACGAAGAGGATAGAGACGTGGTTCATCGGGTCATCTACGACGAGCTTTGCAAGGGGGTCGTCGCCGAAGAATCGCGCGCCGCCTATCTGGAGATCGTCAGGAGGCTGATGGGGAGGGGTGCGGAAGGGATAATCCTCGGCTGCACCGAAATAACGCTTCTGTTGAGACCTGAGGATAGCCCCGTCCCCGTCTTCGACACCACACGGCTTCACGCCGAAGCCGCCGTGCGGATGGCTTTGGAGGGCGAAGGGATGCCGAATACATCCCGAATTTAGCTACGGTCATGGAACGGGATATACGAGGACGGACGCTGGACGGTGTCATCGGGGAGATGGATAAGGCGGGGATCAAAAAGGGCGTCATAGCGGCGATGGACCTGACTTCGCGGGCGGTGCGGTTCAACCCGGCGGTGAAAGGGATCTATCTCCAGCTGAAGGAGAGGGGCAAGTCGGAGATGGCCGGTAAGGTGGAGGGGAAGAGATGGAAGTCCCTGGACGGGTATCGGGGCCTGGCCGTCCTGGGGATGCTGATCATCAATGGCCTTTCCCATTACAGCGCTACCCCAGCATGGCTGAAACATGCTCCCTGGAACGGCTATACTCCGGCGGACGCAGTCGCCCCCATGTTCCTCTTCGCCATGGGAATCGCCTACCACATCTCCCTCACCCGCAGGCTCGCCCGGGATGGCTTTAGACGGACCCTTTTCCACTTCGTGCGGCGCTACGTAACCCTTTTCCTTTTCGGCCTCATCGGAAGCCTTCTCACAGGAGAGGGGCTCAGTTGGGGAGTCCTGCAGATGTTAGGGGGCGTTGGGCTCTTCTGCTTCGGTTTCATGTTCCTCTCCGCTTGGCTGCGGCTCGCCATATCCTTCGTCGTCGCCTGCCTATACCAGGTCTTCGCCCCACCGTCTTACGTAGCCGCGGCCGATATGGGAGGTCCATTAGCGATCCCGTCCTGGGCGTTCATCTTGGTTTACTCCGCTACCCTGGGGGAGTGGATCCGGAAGAGGCCATGGAGGCAAGCGGTGCGGTTCATCTTGCTTACAGGCGCGGTCTTCGTCTTCACAGGCTTCGCGCTCAGCTACTCGATCCCCTTCAACAAGCATCTCGTCTCCCTATCGTATGTCCTCTTCAGTAGCGGAATCTCCAGCGTTCTCTTCGCCCTCTTTTACCTCGGGGAGACTTTGAACTTGTGCTTCGGCCTCCTTGAAGCGCTGGGGAAGAACGCCCTCACGCTCTTCATCCTCGGCAACTCCCTTATCCTCATCGAAAGGCAGCTCCTCCCCAGGGACGCGCCCTTAGCATTTCCTCTCCTGGGCACGCTCGGTGTGATCGGGATCTCCCTGGCGGTCGCGGAAGTTCTGGAACGAAAAGGCCTCTACTTCAAGTTGTGACTATCGATTCCGGCATGAGCATCCTGGCGCGGGGTCAAGCGCTTCCCTTGGAACACCTTAGCATCTCAAACTTCTCTTTGCGATGGATTATCCGTTTTTCGAATCTCAGCTCATCCGTGAAGGCGATATCGGACTTACTCGGGAAAAAAGGGCGATTGAGGAGGTGAAGGGATGATGCGCCTTTCGCTTTCGGGCAGGCTCATCGAGGTTCAATATCGCTACTGTGAGATGAGCGTGCCCGAATTTTTGAGGTTCGCGAGAGCCTGCGGCTACGATGCCGTGGAGCTGCGCGCGACGCAGATCACAGCCGACACGACCCTTGAAGAAGTGGAGGGGTTCCGAAAGGTGGCGGACGAGCTCGGCATGGATGTCTCCTGTTGCATGCCGCCAGGGATAACGGCGGACGAGGAGGGTTTGAAGAGGTTGGAGGAATTCATCCCGCTCGCCGAGACGCTTCGGTGCGAGGTGCTGAAGGTCTGGGTCGGTGATGCGGAATGGCTCAAGGAGGCGTGCGACCTGCTCAAACCCCACCGGATGACCCTTATCGTCCAGACACACACGGGAGGTCCTTTCGAGACGGTTGACTCCTGCCTTGAAATGATAGCGAGGATAGGGCGCGACAACTTCGGTCTGCAATACGACCCCGCAAACCTGTTCGTCGCGAGGCAGGATTACGGCGAGGAAGCGGTGAAACGGTTGGGAAAACACATAGTTCAGCTCTCCGTCCAGAACGTCCGACCTGCCGAGCCGGACGAGCCCGATGTGATGGAAGAGGGAGGGTTCTACTACACACGTTGCCTTTTAGGCGACCCCCGTGGGCTGGATTACGAATCGGTGTTCAGAGGGTTGAAGGCGATCGGGTTTGACGGTTACGTCGTTTTGAACGAACCCAAGCCCAAGCTTCTACCGAGGGAGGAGTTCGCCCGCAGGGCAGCGGAGGAGCTTGGGAAGCTGATGGGCAGGAGGTGATTCAACCTGGGAGGGCCGGGCTGAAAGGGGGATTTCCAACTTTTTACCAAACAAGTTGACGAAACCCGATCTCATGTGGGATAATAAGCTCGAAAGGGGGTAAAGCTGTGCTGAAGGTTAGGGAGCTGATAGAGAGGATGAGGGAGAACGAGGCTAAACTATCGGTTTTCAACGCCATCAGATGCCTCGGAACCGGGACCGTCTCGCAGATAGAGGAGAGGGTGAGGCTGAGCAGGCCTACCATCCTTAAATACGTAGGCGAGCTTGTGAACGAGGGTTTTCTCATAGAAAAAGGGCAGGGGAAATCGTCCGGAGGGAGACCCCCTAAGCTTTTAAGCCTTAACCCCTCAGCCGCCTTCTCGATAGGGATCGATTTCGGCGCCCCTAACCTAACGGTGGCCCTGATAGATCTCGGAAAGAGAGTTCTCGACAGAGCGATGATCCCCACCCGGCTGGAAGATCCCCCATCGGCCGTCGCGAGCAGAATGGTGGACGCCATCAGGGAGATAGCCTCCGGAAACGGTGTGCCCTTGGAGAGGATAGTGGGAGCGGCTGTGGGCGTGCCCTGTTTTATAGAGAGGGAGACACAGCTTCTCAAGCCCATACCCAGGCTTCCCCACTGGGAGGACGTTCCCCTCAAGGCTATGGTGGAGAGGAACTTCGATTTCCCGGTCTTCACGGAGGTAGGGCCCCATCTGATGGTGCTGGGGGAGAGGGAGTTCGGCGAGGAGAAGGCGGATAACATGCTTTACATACACGTCAGAGAGGGGATAGGGATGGGGATATTCGTGGACGGCAGGCTGGTCAAGGGATGGAGGGAGGACGCGGGGGAGATAGGTCACACCATAGTGTCCCCGGGGGGACCCAGATGCATATGCGGCAGGAGGGGATGTCTGGAGGTGTTCTCGTCCGAGCCGGCGATTTTGAAAAGGGGCAGGGAGCTGATGAGGAGGGATGATATCACGGCTCTGGATCTGTTCAGGATGGCTGAGGAGGGGGAGGAGGTGGCCAGGGCGGGCGTGGGGGAGGCCGTGGATTACCTGGTCATAGCCCTTGTGAACGCGATAGAGCTTTTCGACCCGGAGGTCGTGGTGTTAGGAGGGAACATAGTCGAGGGAGGGGATTTCGTGTTGGAGAGGATCAGAAGAGGGTTGGAGGAGCATGGGATAGGGGAGGATAGGGTGAGGGTGAGGTTTTCGAAGCTGGGGATATACGCAGGGGCGCTCGGGGCGGCCAATTTCGCTTTGGAGAAAGCCTTTGAGCCTCCATGTTGACCCCTTCCACCACCAATACACATAAACGGGGGCGATCCACAAAACCCTCCCCTTATAGGAGGGAGACGACGTGCTTTTCCTTCTCCTTCTGGCGTTCGTCAACTTGACGCTCGAGGTCGGCCCGGACGGCCGGCTCGGGGTTGTCGCCAAAACGGACGGAAGGGAAATCGAGCTCGTCAAGTCCATCCGGTATCGGGCGAGCTTCGACGGCCCCCAGCCCTCACTCGCCTTCGAGGCCGGAAAGATCTCAAAAGTCCGCAAGTTGGACGAAAAGAGGTGGGTTTACGGGCTTCGGCCCGAGGGACCGGCCGCAAAATGGGCCGATGCACAAGTGGAGGCGAAAAGCATCCCCCGAGGGGTCCTGACGAGATGGACCGTCCGCTACACCGGCGGGAGGAGGGATTTCTTCCCCTGGACCACGGGCTTCTCTCTCGAGTTCGCCTCCCCCGTCGAGCGGGCCGGGGCGAACCCGACCCTCAGGTGGAGGAGGCCCGATGGGAGGTTCGACTGGGAGGTGGCGGGCGACGCTCCCTACCCGGAGTTTGAGTGTCAGGTTCGGAGGGTGAAACTCGAGGGGCTCCCCGAGATGGCCATCGTGACCTTCTGGTATGACCCCGACTGGCTCTACGGGGGGGATGTCAAGAGGGCGAGGTTCATGAGGGCCGCCCTTCCCTCAAGCCCCCCGCAGGAGGCCGTTTTCGCTTTTGCCATCCTCCGCTCTGAGGGGCTCTCCGACGAGGACCTTTCAGCCCTCGCCACCGAAAGCCCGCTCTCCCTGCGGGTCGGGACGGGAAGGCTTGGAAACCTCTTCCAACCCGGCGAAGTCGGGGCTTTAAGGGTTGAGGTGAGGAACGTGACGCCGAGTGCGAGGGAGGCCCGGCTCTCTTGGGAGGTGCGGGACTATTACGGCAGGGTCGTCTCAAAGGGCCTCCGTCGCATCTCCCTCTCCCCTTGGGAGAAGGGGAGCGCGCTCATAAAGATCGAATACGAGGGCCGGGGCATCCTCTTCGCCACCTTCAGGCTCTCCTCCGAGGGGTGGCGGAGGGAGCATTGGACCACCCTCGCCTTCCTCCCCGAG
>QNBQ01000057.1 GCA_003645735.1 Candidatus Poribacteria bacterium | reverse complement strand
TGTCTGGCGACGACGTTGTCGATCCCCTCCTCGACGATCAGCCTCAAGCTCTCCCTCAGGCCGATTATCAGCGTGATGGCCGGGGTGAAGGGCGTCGTCCCCTTCCCTTTTGCCTCCCTGGCCTTTTTGAGATCGAAGTAATACTTGGGCAGCTTCGAGCTTTCGACCATCCTCCAGGCCTTCTCGCTCAGGGCGATGAAGGCCAGTCCCGGGGGCGTCATCAGCCCCTTCTGTGAGCCGGCCACCACCACGTCCACGCCCCACTCGTCCATCGGCAGCTCGTCCGCCCCCAGCCCGCTTATGGCGTCCACAACCAGGACGGCCTCCGTTCCGCGGACGATCTCCGCAAGCGCCCTGATATCGTGCAGCACGCCGGTGGACGTCTCGCACAGCGTCGCGAACACCGCCTTGACCCCGCTCTCCCCCTTCAAAACCCTCTCCACCGCCTCCGGATCAACTGCCCTGCCCCACTCCACATCGATCGGTATCGCCTCGACCCCGTATGCCTCACAGATCTCCCACCACCTCTCCCCGAACTTGCCGCCGCGGATGGTCACGGCCTTATCGCCTGGGGAGAGCAGGTTTACGACCGCCGCCTCCATCGCCCCGGTGCCCGAGCTGGTGAGGATCAAAACGTCGTTCGAGGTTTTGAAAACGTGCTTCAGGTTCTCCGATACCTCCCTTATCGCCTCCGATGCCTCCTCCAACCTGTGGTGATCCACGGGACGTGCCATGGCCAGGAGCGATTCGGGCGGCACCGGCGTGGGGCCGGGCGTGAAAAGGCGATGTTTCCTCATAGCTCCCTCCTCTCAAACCTCAGGCATCTGATCCCGACGCCCAGCTCGAGGCCGAGCGCCGTGGAGCTCGATCCCAAACGATGTGACTCGTTCCACCTTCTGGAGACGGATAGCTTGATGTCGACCCAGAACCGGTTGAAATCGCGGATGAGCTCCGCCACCGCCTCCCCCCTCCTCTCGACGACGCCCGAGGGGAATGAGGTCGGATGCTCCCCCACGAACCTGTCCTCGACCGTCGCCTCACCCTTACGCGCGTAGCTCAACCTCAGCCCCGCCCACGTCCTCGGACCCATGAACCTCGATATCTCAACCGTAACCCTGTCCCCGTCCGGCCCTATGGGGTCGCCGATGATCGAGCCGAAGTGGATGTATTGACATTCCGTCACCCTGTGGGTGTAGACCCATCTGTTGGCCCTCGTGTATTCGAGGGAGATGTCCAGGTCGCCCGCTTTGTAAAACCCGGCGGTGAAGGCCAGCGCGTTTGGGCCGCTCCCGCGATATTGAAGATCGTCTATCAAGAGCTCGCCGTAAACCCTCAACCCATCAACCGGGATCGCCGACAGGTCGAAGTCGAACATCACGTTGTCGTCCAGGTTCGAATTGAACTGAGTGGCGTAGTAGGGGATGAGGGGGTTGAGGTATCCGGGGCTGGGGTATCGGACGTCCCCGCCGTAAAGGACCACCTCCCCCACGCCTATCTCCAGCCGATCGGTCGGCGACCAGCTGGCCTTATGCGCCGATAGGAACCTTCTGGCGAGATATCTCTCGCGTTGATCGTTCCACATCTCGTCCAGCATCGCCGAAAGAGCCGCCAGCTTAATCCCGCCCGGCAGATCCAGCTCCAGCATGATCATATCGAACGGGGGGGAGTTATCGGAGAGGGCCAAGGCACCGAAACGGGCCGTGCTCCAGAAGATCCCTCTCCTGCCGAGGCAGATCCTCAAGCCCTTGAACTTGAGATCCAGATACGCCTGGTTGAAATCGGCCCTGAAGCCCTTGACCCAGGGCCTCGTCCTGAAGGAGGCCGATCTCCCCGCCTTCTCATAGATCTCCCCCCGCGAGACGATCAGCTTCGCCCGGATCGAAACGATCTGCGATGGGCTGAGCCTGAAGAAGGCCTCCGCTCCGCGCGTGCTGAACGCCAGATCCAGCCCCTCACTTGCCCCAACCCTCCTGAGCAACGCCCTCTCCAAGGAGGACGGCGCCTTCTCCGGCGAGGATCTCACCTGATCCGGATCGATCGGCCTCAACCCCACATGAACGCCCCTCACCGCGCCCAAGACCCAGAGCCTCTCCAGGGCCTTATCCGCAAGGGGGTCCGGCTCCATCTCGATCCCCCTCGCCGCCGCCGAAAGGAGGAGTATGAGACGGAAAGCCAGGGGGAACATCGGAATTAGGATACTATTAAAGCCCTTCGGCTGTCCACCTTGACAAGGGCGACAGCTACGGATAGAATTGAGGGGAGAAAGCACCTTTTCAGGATCAGGAGGTCGAACGGGTGGCCAACCTGACGCACAAGATCATCCGCGATCACCTCGTCTCCGGCAGGATGATCCCCGGCGAGGAGATCGCGATAAAGATAGATCAAACGTTGACCCAGGACGCGACCGGCACGATGGTCTACCTTCAGCTTGAGGCGCTGGGGATCGATCGGGTGAAAACCGAGCTTTCCGTCAGTTACGTCGACCACAACACCCTGCAGGTCGGGTTTGAAAACGCCGACGATCACAGGTTCCTCCGGACGGCTGCCGCCAAATACGGCGTTTACTTTTCGGGGCCGGGAAACGGGATCTGTCATCAGGTTCACCTGGAGAGGTTCGCCGTTCCGGGCAAGACGCTTCTGGGATCCGACAGCCACACCCCCACAAGCGGCGGGATAGGGATGTTGGCCATAGGGGCGGGCGGATTGGACGTGGCGCTGGCGATGGCGGGCGAGCCGTTTTACATGACCATGCCGAAGGTCCTCGGCATTAAGCTCATAGGCAACTTGAGGCCCTGGGTTTCGGCTAAGGACATCATATTGGAGGTGCTCAGGAGGCTGACCGTCAGAGGCGGGCTTGGGAAGGTTCTGGAGTATTTCGGGGAGGGGATAAAACACCTCTCCGTCCCCGAGAGGGCCACCATAGCGAACATGGGGACGGAGACGGGGGCCACGGCGTCGATCTTCCCCAGCGATGAGATAACGTGGGAGTTTCTGAGGTGGCAGGGGAGGGAGAGGGACTGGCGCAGGCTGGAGGCCGATCCGTCCGCCGAATACGACGAGGTGATGGAGATCGATCTGGGCGAGCTTGAGCCGCTTATAGCCTGCCCGCACAGCCCGGATAACGTCAAGCCGGTTCGAGAGGTGGCCGGCCTGAAAGTCGATCAGGTGATAATAGGCAGCTGCACGAACTCGTCGCTCAAAGATCTGCTGACCGTCGCGGCTGTGCTGCGCGGGAGGAAGGTTCACCCGGACGTCAGCTTGGTCATCGCCCCCGGCTCCAGACAGGTTCTCCTGGAGCTGGCCCGCTCCGGCGCCCTGGCCGATCTGATCTCGGCGGGGGCCAGGATATTGGAGCCGGCCTGCGGCCCCTGCATAGGGATGGGACAGGCGCCCCCTTCGGGCGGGGTGTCGCTCAGGACGTTCAACAGGAACTTCGAGGGCAGATCGGGCACCCCCGACGCCCAGGTTTATCTGGCAAGCCCTGAGACCGCAGCCGCCACGGCCGTAACGGGCGTCATAACCGATCCGAGGGATCTGGGCGAGCCTGTGAGGATCTCGCTGCCGAGATCGATCTCAAAGGATGAGCTGATCATCCCGCCGCCGGAGAAGGGGGAGGGAGTGGAGGTCATCAAAGGGCCGAACATAAAACCCGTTCCCCTGGCCGACCCGATGCCCGAAAGCCTTGAAACGATCGTCCTGTTGAAGGTCGGGGACAACATCTCGACCGACCACATCCTGCCCGCCGGCGCAAAGATATTGCCCTTAAGGTCGAACATACCGGCGATCTCCGAGCACGTTTTCGAGCGGATCGATCCGACTTTCCCCTCCAGGGCCAAAAAGCTCCCCAAGGGGGTTTTCGGCGCCGTCGTGGGCGGCCACAACTACGGTCAAGGGTCAAGCAGGGAGCACGCCGCCTTGGCCCCCATGTATCTAGGGCTGAGGCTGGTCATCGCCCGCTCGTTCGCCAGGATACACCGGGCCAACTTGATAAACTTCGGCATCCTCCCCCTGAGCTTCGTCGATGAATTGGATTACGGGAGGATCGATCAGGGGGATAGATTGAGGATCGAGAACCTGCCCGATCAGCTCAGATCGGGCGGGGAGGTCGTGGTCGAAAACGTCACAAAGGGGATCAAGATGGCTTTGAGACACGATCTCTCCGAGAGGGAGATCGATATACTGCTTGCGGGAGGCAAGCTTAACTACGTGAAGAATAAGGCTTCTCAAGGGAGGTGAGGGGAATGGATCTGTTTGAGGCGATCGAAAAAAGGAGGAGCGTGAGGAACCTGGTCAAGTGTGAGATTCCCAGGGAGCATCTGGAGAAGATAGTTGACGCCGGCAGGCGCGCCCCGTCGGGGATGAACATCCAGCCGAGGGAGTTCATCGTCATAACCGATCCGGAGCTGATAGAGAAGCTGGCCGAGATACAGGGGTTCATGAGGAACGCATCGGCGATCATAGCCGTGGTGTGCGATCCGAAGGCCTCCAAATTTTGGCTGGAGGACATGGCCGCCTCGGTGGAGAATATGCTGCTGGCGATCGTGGCGCTGGGGTATGATTCGTGCTGGGTCGAGGGGACGCTGTTGGGAAGGGAGGAGTGGGCCAAGGAGCTTCTGGGGGTTCCGAAGGAGAAGAGGTTGATGGCGCTGCTTCCCATAGGCAAGGCCGCCTCGCCCGGCTCCCAGGCGCCTAAAAAGCCGCTTTCTGAGATAACCTATCTCAACAGATACGGCGAGCCGTTCCGCTGATCCGCTTGTATTCGACCCTGAAGTATGCTAAAATATGCGTGAAACCAAGGAGAAACCCTCCAAGGAGGAGTGGGATGAGGAGAGCGTTATACCTAATGATCGGGCTGCTCGCCTTGGGAATAGCGGTTGGGGGATGCGGCTACCTGAAGAAGAAGGAGTTTGAAGCTGAGTTCGGCGCGTTCAAGGATCAATACTCCAAGGACATCGCCGATCTGAAGACCAGCGTCGGCAACCTCGATCAGAAGGTGGAGAACACCGCATCGCAGCTGAGCCAGAAGATAGAGAACGCCCGTGAGGAGGCGATAAAGGCGGCCGAGCAGGGCGACGCCGACACGATGGAGAAGCTCTCCAAGAGGATCGAGGAGGGCGACAAGGCCGTAAGGGAGGAGGCTTTGAAGGCGGCCAGGAAGGCCGAGGAGAACGCCAAGAAATACACCGACCAGAGGATAAGGAGGGCGCTGAGCGAGGCGAGCGCCAGGGCGGCCAGGGAGCTGGACAGGGCATCCTCCATGGCGAGGGCAGCCCTCAAAGAGCTGGACAAAGTTAAGGAGACCCAAAAGAAAATCGTCGAAAGGCTCACAAA
Organism: Candidatus Poribacteria bacterium; assembly: GCA_003645735.1. Taxonomy (GTDB): domain Bacteria; phylum Poribacteria; class WGA-4E; order B28-G17; family B28-G17; genus B28-G17. Next base: position 2,296 of record QNBQ01000057.1, on the reverse strand, counting down.
AGAGCCGATAATGGTCTTCTTCGAAAGCGGCAAGGCCGACCTGACCGATGAGGCCAAGGCGAAGCTGGACGAGGCCATCAAGATCATCAAGAGATACCCCGACGCCACGCTCAAGATAGTCGGCCACGCCGACAGCAGGCCCGTTTTGGGCGGCAAGTTCAGGAGCAACTGGGATCTGTCGGCGGCCAGGGCCAAAGCGGTCGCCGATTACCTGAAGGAGAAGGGCGTCACCAATAAGATGATCGTCTACGGCAGGGCGCACACCGAGCCGATAACGCCCGAATACACCAAAGAGGATCTGGCCAAGAACAGAAGGGTTGAGATCTGGATACTGCCCAAGCTTTAATCCATCCTAAGAAAAGCCTTACGAAGGGGCGGCCATTGAGGCCGCCCCCCTCATTTTTTCACTCCTCGGCGGTCAACCCCAGCCTCAGCTTCGGTAGAATCTCTTCGGCCACGTGTAGGTCGTAGTTGAAGATGATGAACCCATCCGCCCCCAGCTTTCTGGCCAGGTGGATCTGCATCGCCACCTGATCCGCCCTCAAGCCGGGCGCCGACGCGCCTATGCCCACGTATAACGGCGCCTTCCCCCCGACGATCTCCACCTGTCTCCTCACCAGATCCTCGAAAACCCGGATGTCGTTCGTGTAATCCATCGGGCAGACGAAATCCAGGTATCCCTTCTCGATCCACAGCTTCCAGTCCTGTCCCACCCTCTCGCGGCAGGTCGGGTAATTTCTGAAGACCGCCGCCGAGATCTTGATCCCCGGCCTGATCTCCCTCGCCCTCCGGCTCACCTCCCGGACCAGCCTGGTTATCCGCTCGCGTCTCCACTCGGCGAACCTCTCCGCCAGATCGCCCTCTATCACGTCCTCGGGCCACCTCTCCACCTTGGCCCCCGTCTCCTCCTCAAACCTCTTCCTGCACCCTTCACAGTAACAAGCATTGGCGTGCGGATAGCGGATGTAGTCGAAGTGAATCCCGTCGACCGGATACCCCCTCACGATCTCCAACATCGACTCCAGCTCAAGCTTGAAATTTTCGGGATGCGACGGGCAAAGCCATCCCACTTCGTTCCCGAACCTGTCCCTCTGAAGCCTCCCCTCACTCCTCAGCTTTTCGACGAACGACTCAGGCGCCCTGCCCCCGAGGTTCCAGTTGACCTTCCACACGTGGATCTGAACCCCATATCTCCGGCAGGCCTCCAGGCATTCCTTTACCTGATCGCCTCTCTCCCCCACCTCCTCGGCCACCGGCAGCACCTCCGAGGGGTAATAGGCCAGGCCTCCCCAGAGCATGTTGGGGAAGATGGCGTTGAACCCGTTTTCGGCCAGGTGCTTTATGGCCTCGTCCCAGCTCCACCCCGGCACGCCGAAGGCCGAGTGGCACCAAACCGCCCTGAACTCGCCCTTCCTGGACGGAAAGCTCAGGAAAAACGCCTCCTCCAGCAGAGCCCGCGCCTCATCTATAGCCTCGATCGCCTCGCCGAACCCTTTGATCTCGTCCAGCCTCCCGAACGCCGCCCTCGCCTCCTCAAGCCTCCTCCGCGCCCTCTCGGCCCGCTCGGCGGGTATCTCCTTCAAGTTCGACTCGATAAACCCGGCGACCTCCTCGATCGTCTCGAACCATCCCAGCTTGGCCGCCCCCGAGGCATAGGCCCGCAACAGCTCAGGCCTCATCTCGGGGACGAGCTTCCCTATGAGCGCGATTAACATCCTCTTCTTATCCTCCGGATCGGCGGCCGTCAGCACGTGTCCCATGACCGCCCCGTTCGGGTGAACCGTTATCGCCGGTATGCCCGTCTCCTCACCCTTCGAATCGATCCACTCCCCGGCCACCTCAGCTTCGGGATCGACCGGCTCGATCAGCCTCACGTTCCACGACCCCTGACCGATCGAGAGCGGAAAGCCTTCGACGACCGTCGTCCTCAGCTTGGCCGAGGCGAACTGCCCTTCATACTCCTGCCTCATCCAGCCCGTTATCTCCACCCCGAGGAGACGTGCGATGCGGGGAGGTATCGAGTAGAAGATGATGACCTTCCCGCCATCCCTTATGAACCTCTCGATCTCCTCGGCCTCGCGCTCGGAGATGTCGGGGTTGTAGGGGAAGATTGCGATCCTACACCCCCTCAAGGCCCCATCCTCCACGTCCGTGTCCTCCACGACCCCGAATTCCAGCCCGGCCTCCCTCAGTAGCTTCGCCATCAGCTCGGCGTATCTCCGGACGCTCTCCGCCTCAGGCGATCCCTTGAGGATCGAGAGATTTCCCCGGACGATCAGGATCTCGTCGCGAACCG
>QNBQ01000056.1 GCA_003645735.1 Candidatus Poribacteria bacterium | reverse complement strand
CCCTCATGGCGATATGTGACCCGGGCGACGGCAGGTAATCGTTCTCCATCTCCGTCTCCACGATCACCGGCACCCCTCCGGCACGCCTCACCATTTCCGGGTAGCTCACCCAGTAGGGCGATATGATTATCACCTCGTCTCCCGGGTCGCATATCGCCATGAGGGCGTTGTAGATCGAGTGTTTCGCGCCGCAGGAGACGATGATCTGGGAGGGCGAATAGTCAAGCCCGTTTTCCCTCTTAAGCTTCTCGGCTATGGCCTCCTTCAGCTCGGGCGTGCCGGAGGCGGGGGTGTATTTGGTGAAGCCTGAGTTTATCGCCTCGATCGCCGCTTGTTTGATGTGTTGGGGCGTGTCGAAATCGGGCTCGCCGGCCCCGAAGCTTATTACGTCTATCCCCTCCTTCCTCATCGCCGCCGCCTTGGCGCTTATGGCCAAGGTCGCCGACGGCCTCACCGCCCTCGCCCTTTCCGATATCCCCCTAATGGCTCCACCTCCCGAGAAGAGGGTTTTGGCAGGAAAGCACGGGTTTTAGTATACCATTAAGCGAGGAGGGGCGACAAGAAATCAGATCGAGAAATACCGGGCCGCCAGCGGGATGAGGATGGAGAGGGAGACGATCCCCGCCAGCGTCCACCTCTCGCTTCTCAGGGCCCTCTTGAGCGAGAAGTCGTGGCCCGACCGATAGAGGTAGGGGGTCGCCCTGAAGAGGAACCGGGGGACGTTCTCCATGTATCTCTCATACTCCCTCCCCAGCTCCCTCAACAGATACGCCTCCTCCGCCCGGGCGATCAGATGATATTGGAGCGGGAACCAGATAGCGGCCAGCAGTATCAGGAGCCTGACGTCCGACATGACGGCGAAGCCCAGGGCGATCAGGATATCGCCTATGTAGATCGGGTTGCGGGTGTAGGCGTAGGGGCCGGTCGTCACCAGATCGCGCGCCACCCCTAAATCTGTCGCCCTCGTCCTGCCGCCCGCATACCCGACGGCCCATATCCTGAGAGCCTCGCCGACGGCGATCAACAGCCCGCCCAGCACGATCGATATGGCGTTGGCGTTCGAGAAGATCACCGCCGCCGCTATGAAGGGGATAGGGGTATAGCCCCTCGCCTTGAAAAGCCAGGCTCCTATCCTCTCGGCCATCACCTCAAAACCCTCCTCAGGATCAGCTCGCCCAGCGCGGCGATCCCCAGCCCCGCCCTCCATGCGTTGGGGCAACGGGCCACGAGGTCGTCGAACCCCCCGCTCGCCGGATGCCAGGGCAGGACGAGGATCTCGTTGTAATAGATCAGCTCGTCCAGCACATAGGCCGCCCCCACGATCCTGACGGAGGTCAGGGGGATCAGCCAGAAAAGCAGCCCGATTATCGCGTGATGCCAGCCGAAGTGGATCAGCCCCGTCCCTATGGCGAAAGCGTAATAAAGGGAGATCGGGGCGCCGATCAGGTTGATCCACGGCGCCCCGATCAGATCGTCCCTCATCAGCCAGCCCGGAACCCTCAGGAAGGCCGCCTCCAGCGCGTGTGAGACGGCCAACGCCAAATACGAGCCGACGATCAGAGCCGGTATGGGGGGAGGCTCCGGGATCATCCGCCGCCCCCTACGATCCTCACCTGAGTCGACAGAAACAGCTTAGCCTTGCCGCCGAACTCGTAGATCGCCTCCCCGAACAGCGCGGAATACCCGTCGGAGGGCTTTTCAAGCTCGAAGACGTAGGAGCCGTCCTCCTCCCTCATCGGCCTGCTCTCCCAGAAGGCCTCCCTGAAATCCCTGGTCGGCGACCCGGCGACCCAGGCCTGAACCTTGGCCGGCTCGACCCCCTCGGATCGAACCCTCAAGACGAGCTTGCCATCCCTCTCCTCGAACTCCCAGCTCAGCTTCGGGAACTCGATCTCCCCGCTCGCCTTCAGGAAAAGCGCGATGATATCGGCCAACACCCTGTCCCTGTCCTCAAGCCCGTGCCCGGAGTTCGGGTCGTAAAGGATGAACCTTTCCCCCTTGAGATCGTCCCAGTAGATGTTCAACGCGTCGAGCGGCCAATACCTGTCGTTTGTGCCGATGATTATCAGCTTCGGGACGGTTATCCTCTCGAGATGTCTGTAGGGATCGACCAGCCGGGCGAGCCTCTCGAACAGCTGCTCATTTTCACCTCTGACGACCATCTGGGGGAGGTTCCTCTCCGTGTAATCATTGATCTGCTCGCTGAAGGTCCCCCACGCCTCCAGCTGGTGTTTCATCTGCTCCTTCAGGTTCAGGTTGTCGTAAACCATCGGGGCTATCGCCTTGACCCTCTCATCTACGGCGGCCGTCAGCCAGGTGGTCCACCCCCTCTTGGAGGCGCCGGTCACGACGAAGCCGTTCACCTCAACCCCCAGCTTCTCCTCGGAAAACTCCTGGACGGCGTCCATCGCCTTGACGGCGCTTTTGACCATCGGAAGCAGCAGCGGCCAGGTCTCGTCCTCCGTTTCGATGAACTTGGAGAAGGTGTAGGCGATCAGCTTGTCCTCCCTCAACCCCCCGAAGAGCGGCTGATAGGGCACGTCGTGCAGGATGGCCATGGGCGCCCGTATCGACCGGCAGATCTCCTTGCCGTAGACAAGCTCCTCCTCGCCTTTGCCGCTGCCGGTTATGAACAGCAGGGCGAGCGTCGGGCTTTTGAGGTTCGGGGGGACGATCACCCTCAGCGAGTGGAGCCAGGTTATGCCCTGCCAGACCTGTGATGTCAGCTTCAGCTCGTAAAGCTTGAATCCATCCCCCAGATCCCTCTCCCCTTCCATCTCCCATTTGTATGCGCCGTCATCCGAAGCGACGTAGGAGTAAAGGTCCGCCCTCAAGGCGGGCGTGAGGATCAACAGAAGGGCGATCCAAAGCGCAAAACGCGCCCGTCTCATCCCTCACCTCCGGAAGATTTGTTTTTTCACTCCTCTTCGAACGGGAGGAACACGACGTCGCGGGGGGAAACGGTCGCCAGGAGCAGATCCCCCGGCTTCCGCTCGACCCCTCCGGGGTTGTAGACGATGACTTTCATTTTTTGTTTACCCTCGGCCAGCACCTCGAACTCCTCCAGGTTCCCCAGGTAGTTCGTGGAGATCACCCTGACGGAGAACCGGTTGGGCAGGTCATAGGGGGGAGGCTCCCTCAGCTCGGAGAGGGCTATCGATTCGGGCCTTATGGAGCAGATGACCTTTTCGCCCGGCTTGATGTCCAGATAGAGATCTGAGGTTTCGAACCTCCCTATCGGCGTGTCGGCCCATGCCCTGCCCTTGAGATCCCTGTCGATGAGCGTCCCGGCGATGAAGTTCGTCTCGCCGATGAAATCGGCGGCGAACCGGTTTATCGGCCTGGTGTAGATCTCCCTGGGCGTCCCGACCTGGACGATCCTCCCCTCGTTCATCAGCGCTATCCTCTGGGCCATCGAGAGCGCCTCCTTCTGGTCGTGCGTGACGTAGATGGTGGTTATGTTCGACTCGGCGTGGATCCTCTTGAGCTCTCCCCTCATCTCCAGCCTGAGCTTCGCGTCCAGGTTGCTGAGCGGCTCGTCGAGCAGCAGAACATCCGGCCTCACGACCAAAGCCCTCGCCAGCGCCACCCTCTGCTGCTGCCCGCCCGACAGCTGGTTGGCGTTCCTGTCGGCGAACTCCTCCATGTGGACCATCCTCAGGACCTCGTAGACCATCTTCCTCCGCTGCGCTTTTGGGATCTTCCTCACGGCCAGCCCGTATTCCACGTTCTGGTAGACCGTCATATGCGGCCAGAGGGCGTAGTTCTGGAAGACCATGCCGGTGTTCCGCTTATGGGGAGGCACGTCGTTCATCAGCCTGTCGCCGAAGTAGATCTCACCCTCGTCCGGTCGGTAGAAACCGGCTATGAGCCTGAGACAGGTCGTCTTGCCGCATCCGGAGGGGCCCAACAGGAAGAAAAGCTCGCCCTCTTCGATCTCGAGGTTTATCCGATCCAAGACCTTGTTCCCGTCGAAATATTTCGAGACGTTCACCAGCCTGACCTTGACCGCCATAGCCGCTCACCTCAGGAGCAGCCCCGCTATCAGCGTCCCCATGATGGTGGCCCAAACGGCCATCAACGCCGCTATGAGCCATTTCGTGAAGCTGGCCATCCGATCCTCCAAAGCGTGCATCCTCGTCTCTATCAAATTCAAACGGTTCTCCATAGCGATCAACCTGTTGTCCACCCTGTTCTCCAGGCTCTCCAGCCTCATCTCCATCGTATCGAGCCTGTTCGACAGATCGCTCACCTGCTTTATCAATACCTCGACCATCCCCTCCAGTTTCGCTAGCCTCTCGATTATGCCGGTCTCCTCCATGTCCTTCCCCCTTATCTCAAAAGCAAGCCCGCTATCAACGTCCCCATGATCGTCGCCCAGGCGCCGATCAGGGCGGCTATAAGCCACTTCGTGAAGCTGGCCATTCGGTCCTCCAAAGCGTGCATTCTCGCCTCCATGAAGTTCAGACGGTTCTCCATCGAGTTCAAGCGATTCTCCATAGAGTTCAATCTTCCCTCGACCATGTCTATAACGGCGCTCAGCTTGGTATCGACCCTGCCCTCCAGGGAGTTCAGCCTGTTCTCCAAGCCCTCGAGCCTCATCTCCAGCGTGTCGAACCTACCAGGGATATCGCCGACCTGTTTGATCAACACCTCGAGCATCCCTTCAAGCTTGGCCAGCCTCTCGGCCATCCCCGCCCCCTCATTCGAGCAGCGCGAGCAGCTCCTTGAACCCCTTCCTCCGGGCGTATTCCCTGAGCTGGTCCGGCTCGGTTATCTTCTCCTCGGCGTATGCCTGCCGCGCCTGATCCATCGCTATCGCCCCCGCCTTGGGCCCCCAGGGGTGGTCGAGGAGGTTGGAGCCGGCCAGCGCGGCGAAATCGCATCCGAACGCCTCGATGTTCTTGCCCAGGTTTTTGACCCCCAGCCCGCCGGCGGTGACCGGTATCGTCTCCTTTAGATGGCCCCACGGCCTGCGGAACACATCGGCCAGCTTCAGCAACATGGGCGGGTTGAGCGAGGCGACGTGCACGTTGAACTGGCCCATCACCCCTATCTGATAGAAATCCCCTCCGCAAAGCCTGACCAGCTTCGCCCAGACCACCTCGTCTATCCTCCTGGGGCCGGTCGTCATGGCCGATCTGCCGCCGCTGTGCACGTATATCGGCACGTTTATCTCCGGGTCGGACGCCAACGCCTCGACGGTGCCCAAATTGTTGGCCAGGAAGGCGTTGAACATGACGCCCGTCGCCCCGAGGTCGATCGCACGTTTGACGACCGATTTGATCTGATCCGGCCTGGCGACGATGTGGGGGCAGTAGATCACCTTCCTGCCCGTCTCCTTTTCGGCGGCGTCCAGCGCCTCCCTCACCAGCTTTATCTTCCTTTCAAACGGGCAGTAATCCGGCCCCATCATCTTCTCGTCGTCCTTGATCAGCACCGCCCCGCCCAGCGCCGCCTCGTAGCACTTCTCCGCCACCTCCTCGGGTGTCAAGCCCGCACACGGCTTTATGATCGTGCCCATGATCGGGGTATCGTCCGGTATGCCGATCATCTCCCTTATCCTTTTGATCCCGAACTTCGGCCCGGGGAACCGCTCCAGGATCTTGGGGGGAAGCTCGAAATCGAGATACGCCACCCGCTCGTAGTAGACGAACTCGAGGATCGGCCCGCCCGCCGAAAGCATCTGGAGCTGGTAGAACATGTCCCCGTCCAGGTCGAGGTTTCGTATCGGCGACCTGACGTATATCACGCCCTCCCCGTCTCCGTAGACCTCGACCCTGCTCACATCGGCCCTCGCCTTCAGATACAGCTCCGTGACCGGCTTGTTCCCGATCCACCTCCCCGTGGTCTCCTCCTCGGCCACCTTCTTGGCCGTCTCTATCAGATCGGCGTTCGTCTTGATGTAGTAGACGAAGGTGATGGATTCGTCGGGGTCGTGTTGGGATTCGAGCTCGATCACGTCGATCGGCTCCCTTCCCTTTATCTCGACCGGCTCATATTCGCCGTATCTCTCCAAAACCCCCATGAAACCCCTCCTTCAAATCTTTTGGATCTCAAGCTTTGGATATTCAAACGGGCGGGGCATATCCCCCAGGATGGGCCTGAAATACTCGATCCCCTCGGGCGTGGCGTTCATCGCCTCCGGGTCGTAGAGCCTGGGGTCGACCTCCCTGGGGATGACCTTTCCCGTCTCATCCCTCTCCAATACCTCATCCATCGGCAGCAGCTCGGCGACGATCTCATCGCCCCTCCTCATCGCACAGGCCACGTGGTTGACCTTTCCCTCCTTGAGCGCCTCGACCGCCTTTCTCCCCAGCTCCATCGAGACCCTCATATCGATCTCCGTCGGCGGGCCGCATCTCTGGAGGTATGAGGGGATGACGTGGTTGAAGTTGGAGGCCCCCAGCTCTTTCGACAGGTCGTTTTTGAGCCTCCTGGCTATCAGCTCCGAGCATCCGCCGGGCTGGGCGTGGCCGAAGGCGTCGATGTAATCGGGGTTCTCGGTCAGAAGCCTCCCCTCCTCGTCCTTTATCCCCTCCGCGACCGCTATGATCAAGTGCCTTTGCTCTTTGAACTTCTCGGCGACCAGCTCCCTCAGCCTTTCGTAGTTCAGCCCAACCTCCGGTATGACGACGATATCCGCTCCGCCGCAGGCACCCGCCAGCGCCAGCCAGCCCATGTCCCTGCCCATCGCCTCAACCACCATCACCCTCTCGTGCGAGTAGGCCGTTGTGCGGAGGTCTCTCACGAACGAGGCGAACTTCAAGGCCGCGGTGGGGAAGCCGGGGCAGAAGTAGTTGATCATCCCCTCGAAGTCGATCTTCCCACCTTGAGGCGGGTTTCTGCCCACGTCGTTGTCTATCGTCTTGGTCACGAAGGCGGTGGCGAACTCCTGAGCGAAGGCCGCCCCGACGGTCAACGTGTCATCCCCGCCCACGGCTATCAGGGCGTCGACCCTCAGCTTCTTGAGGTTCTCGACCGATCTCTCAAACCCATCCTCGACCTTGCGCAGATCCGTCCTCGACGTCTTGAGCAGCGTCCCTCCGGCCCGCTCGTCGATCATGTCCGATCTGAGCTTGACATACCTCCCCTCGTAAAGCCCCTTCCATCCCTCGACGAACCCCAGAAGCTCGAACCCCTGCCTTTCGGCCTCAAGCGCCACGCCCTTCAGGGTGGCGTTCAGCGAGCTTGTATCGCCACCGCCCGTCAGGACGGCTATCCTCCTCACCGCTCACCCTCCTTTGCTTTTCTTTTTCTCCATCAGGTATTCGTGTATAGCTGCGGCGGCCCGTCTGCCGGCCCCCATCGCAAGAATCACCGTCGCCGCGCCCGTCACTATGTCGCCGCCCGCGTAAACCCCCTCCTTGGAGGTGGCGCCGGTTTCGGGATCGACGACGATATACCCCCTCTCGTTGAGCTTCAGGTCGGGGGTGGTCATCTTTATGAGCGGCTGGGCAGAGGTGCCGATCGCTATGATCGCCATATCGACGTCCATGACGAACTCCGACCCCTCTATCGGGATGGGCCGCCTCCTGCCGCTTTCGTCCGGCTCGCCCAGCCTCATCCTTATGCACTCCATCCCCCTGAGCTTCCCCTCCTCGTCCCCTATGAACCTGACCGGGTTGGTCAGGAACT
>QNBQ01000055.1 GCA_003645735.1 Candidatus Poribacteria bacterium | reverse complement strand
TGGTCAGGAAGGGGATCGTCCCCCAGAAGCCGGGCGGCGGGATGGCGGAGCGGATGGGGATCGAGATGCCGACGGTCGCCAAGCTGGTCTCCTTCTGGAGCGGGGTTTTGGAGAGCGATGAGAGGGGCGAGATAAGGGTGAGCTTCGACGTGCCGCAATACATCGGCAAGCTGAGGGTGATGGTCGCGGCGGTCGATCCGGTCAGGATGGGGTCTGCTGAGAGGTGGGTGAGGGTGACGAGCGACGTGGTCGTTCTGGCCTCCCCGCCCAGGTTCCTCTACAGCGGCGATGAGGCCGAGCTGCCCATAGCCTTGAAGAACGCGACGGACGAAACGCAGCGCGTGAAGCTAACTGTGAAGCTCGACGGCGAGCCGGCGGAGGGGGTTCCCGGATCGATCGAGCTGAAGCCAAAGGGAACGGAGGTCGTCTGGGTTCCGGTCGGGGTCGGAAAGCTGACGGGGACGATCGCCGTCGAGATCGAGGCCGATTGGGGCAAGGGGCGGTTCTCCGACGGGTTCGAGATACCCGTCCTGCCCAACGCCCCGTTCAGGAGGGAGGCTCGATACGTCCAGGTCGGGCCCGGCGAGACCGATCTGCTCGCCTCGGTCAAGGGATGGCTGCCGGAACATCAGACCACCAGGATAACCCTCACGCCCGCCTTAGGGCTTTCAAGGCTTGCCCACCTCAAATACCTGATCAGATACCCCTACGGTTGTGTGGAGCAGACCTCCTCCTCGCTGCTGCCGCTCGTTAAGCTGAGGCCGATACTGGAGCTGGTCGATCCCGATCTGATCGAAGAGGGGGAGATCGAGGTCAGGGTTCAGTCGGGGATAGCGAGGCTGCTTTCGATGCAGACGCCTTCGGGCGGCTTCGCCTTCTGGCCGGGCGGGGGATCGCCGGCGAGGTGGGCCTCCGTCTACGCGACGTTCGTCCTGCTGGAGGCGAAGGAGGCGGGCTACGGCGTGCCCGAATCGGCCCTCAAGATGGCCCTGGATTACGTCGATCGATACGCGCGGGCCGAGCCGTTCGGATACTTCGTCCTAGCGCGCGGCGGCAGGCTGGATTCCGCCGATCTGGACGAGATACCGGATCTGGCCGCCAAAACATCGGCCGAGGGGAAGCTCTTCTTCGCCGGAGCGCTGTTTTTGGGCGGCAGGGCCGAATCGGCGGACGAGCTGCTGAGGGAGGCGCTGAAGACCTACGCGGTCAGGTCGAGATCGCTCTTCGGCGACTTCTACTCGCCCCTGAGGGAGAGGGCGGTGAGGCTTTACATCCGCGAGCTTATACACCCCGGCGCCCCCGAGAACCAGGTCGAGGTCGTCCCGCTCGTCAGGGAGCTGGGGAGGCACAGCTGGTATTACTCCACGCAGGAGCTGGCCTGGTCGACGCTGGCGTTGGGGACGAGGATTCAAAACGTCCCCTATTCCCGCGATTATGAGGCGTCGTTGATGGCGAACGGGGAGGAGCTTCAGCCGAGGAAAGCGGATAAAGCGCTGGTCTGGTTCATCAAATCGGCCTCCAAGCTGAGGGAGCTTAAGCTGCGGGTCAAGGGCAAGGGGGCGCTCTACGCCGCGATCGAAAACGCCGGGTTCAGGGAGGGCGATCGGTTCGAACCGGCATCCGAGGGAGGCGTGGAGGTGAGCAAGCGGCTGTTGGACGAGACCGGCGCCCTGGCTCAGGAGATCAAACAGGGAGAGGTCTACTTCGTGGAGATCACGCTAACTAACAGGCGGGGCTACGCGCTTAGGAACGTCGCCGTGGAGGACTTCATCCCGGCCGGGTTCGAGATCGAAAACCCCAGGCTGCCGGGGACGGCCAGGAGGTGGATCTCGGAGAAGGGCGTTCGGGAGTTCAAGCCGGAATACGTCGATTACCGGGATGAGAGCGTCCGCGCGTTCGGGACGCTTCATTCGGGGAGGAGCAAATATCTCTACGTCGTCCGCGCCGTCACGCCCGGCAGGTTCCTGATGCCGCCGGTCAACGTCGTGGTCATGTATAGCCCCGACATCCGCGCTTCAAGCGGGGCGGGGGAGGTGAAGGTGTTGAGGAGATGAGGGCGAAGGCGAGGGCGGCGATCATCGGGGTGTCGGCGATCCTCATCGCGGCGCTCGCCTCCCCCTGGATCGTCCCGCTCCCGAGGGATCTGATCCCTCCCCTCTCGCAGGTCATCCGGTTCAGGGACGGGACGATCATGAGGGCCTACCTGGCGTCGGACGGGAGGTGGCGGATCTGGACGCCGCTTGAGGAGATCGACCCGCTGCTGATCGAGGCGACCATCTGCTACGAGGATCGGTTCTTCCGGTATCACCCAGGCGTCAACCCGTTTTCGCTGATGAGGGCCGCCTGGCAGAACCTGAGGGCGGGGAGGATCGTTTCGGGCGGCTCGACCCTGACGATGCAGCTCGTGAGGCTGATCGAGCCGAGGCCGCGGACTATAAGGTCGAAGCTGATCGAGATCCTCCGAGCGGTTCAATTGGAGCTGAGGCTGGGGAAGCGACACGTCCTGGAGCTTTACCTCAACCGCGCGCCATACGGGGGGAATTTCGAGGGGGTGGGCGCCGCGTCGCTCGCCTATTTCGGCAAACCTCCCTCCAAGCTCTCCCCCGCCGAGGTCGCCTACCTCGTCTGCCTGCCCCAATCGCCCTCGACCCGCAACCCGTTGACGGGCGACCCCAAGCTCGCCCTGAGGGCGCGGAACAGGGTTCTCAGGAGGATGCTGGAACGCGGCCTGATAACCGGCGAGGAGTTCGAGAGGGCGATCGGCGAGCCGATACCGAGGTCGGTCAGAAGGATGCCCTTCAACGCGCCCCACGCCGCCGATTACGTCCGATCGCTCCGCCCGGATGGAACGGACGTGATCACGACGCTCGACCGGGGGATACAGCGGGTCGTCGAGGGTTTCGTGGAGGCCCATATGCCGAGGCTGAGGGAGTTGGGCGCTTACAACGCGAGCGTAGTCGTGATCGAGAACTCCTCCAGGCAGATCCGGGCTCTGGTCGGCTCGCCCGACTACTGGGACGAGGAACACGGCGGCCAGATAATCGGCTTCAACATCTCCCGCTCCCCCGGCTCGGCGCTCAAACCCTTCCTCTACGCGCTGGCGCTTCAGGAGGGGGTCATAACCCCGAGGACAGCGCTTCCCGACGTGCCGTTGAAGCTGGGCGGGTTCCGGCCTGAGAACTTCGGGAGGAGATACAGAGGGCTGGTGACGGCCGAGGAGGCGTTGGCCCGCTCTCTCAACTGCCCCTTCGTCGAGCTGCTCAGGATGACCGGCTACAGGAGGTTCCTCTCGCTGCTTGAGAGGGCCGGGCTGCCGGTCGGGGAAAGGGAATACGGGCTGACGATCATAACGGGAGGGATGGAGGTGAAGCTGATAGAGCTGACCAACCTCTACGTCTCGCTTGCCCGGGGCGGGAGACACGGCCCGTTCAGAATCCTGAAGGACGATCCGCTGATCGAGGGGGAGCTGCTCGATCCGGGTGCCGTCTCCCTGACGCTCAAAGCTCTTTCTCTGAGGGGAAGGCCCGATGCGCCGCACGGCTCGAACTTCTCCTCGCCGAAGGCCGTCGTCTATTGGAAGACCGGCACGTCTTGGGGCAGGAGGGACGCGTGGTGTATCGGTCTGACACACGATTACACCGTTGGGGTGTGGGTCGGGAACTTCTCGGGGAAGGGGGCGGAGGGGATAGTCGGCGCCGTCGCCGCCGCCCCTCTGACCTTCGACATACTGGCCGCTCTGGGATCGAACGAGAAGGAGATACCGATGGCCCTCGACCATCTGGTGAGGGTAAAGGTCTGCCCGCTTTCGGGCCTGCCGCCCGGGGAGGGGTGTCCGGAGGCGGTTTTAACCTGGGCGGTCAGGAACGGTGTTCCGTCGAGGAGATGCCCGTTTCACAAAACAATACTCGTCGAATCGAAGACCGGGAGACCGGCCTCCCCCTGGAGGAGATACAGGCCGGGCGAGCTGGAGAGGAGGACGATAACGGTCTATCCGCCGCTCGTGGCGGCCTTCATGGGCTTAAAGGCCGACCGATCGGTCAAAGGCGGCCCGTCGAAGCTGAGGTTGATCCACCCGACCGACGGGGCTGGCTACGTGTTGGGGCTGGGCCTGCGGAACGTCAGGGGGGTGCCGGTTCAAGCCTGCGGAGGGGAGGGGCCGATCTTCTGGTTCGCCGACGGCAGGTTCGTCCTGAGGACGGAGCCGGGCGAGGCCGGTTTCCTAAGCTTGGGGCCGGGGGAACATGAGATCGTGGCGGTCGATTCAGCCGGCCGATCGGCCCGCGCCAGGATAACCGTCCACGCGATCCAGTGAGGTTTATGGTAAAATTTGGGACGGGTGAGCCGAGATGAGGAGATGGATCGTCCCGGCGGCGATATTCGTCATAATGGCGCTGACGCACACGCTCTACCTGGTATCGCTTCGAAGCTCGGCGGTCATAAGCGAGAGCGACGGGGCGGTGACGGAGTTCGTCAAGGGGAGGGTGGTCAGGCTGCTCGACACCAAGGTGTTCGAACAGCCCAGCAGCGTCAACCACATGCTTGAAGTGGAGCTTTTGGGCGGGAGGTTCAAGGGGAAGAGGATCGTCCTGAGGAACGTCATAAGGCCGCTCGGATTGCCGCTCATGAACAGGTATATCTCGGCGGGGGATGTGATCCTGTGCAGGGTGAGCGGGGAGGGGGATAAGCTGAGCGCCATGGGGCTGATACAGGAATACAGCAGGGACGGGTTCATCATCTACATGACCGGCGGGCTGCTGATGTTGATCGTGCTGGTCGGCAGGGTTCAGGGGGTGAGGAACGCTTTCGCGCTGATATTCTCGGGGCTGGCGATCTACTTCATCATGCTGCCGATGTTGAGGAGGGGGATCGACCCGATACTGTCCGTCTGCGTCACATCGGCGGCGATAGCCATCGTGGCGTTGCTGATGATAATCGGGCCGAACAGGAAGAGTTTTTCGGCCATATTGGGGACGATCGGCGGGGTTTTGATCTCCGTCCTGTTGGTGATCTACGCCCAGAAGAAGCTTTATCTGACGGGGATGGCCACGGCGAACGTGGCATCGATCCTTGAGGCGTTGGCCAAGACGCAGTATGATTTCGGCAGGTTGCTTCTGGGCGGGATGATCATAGGCGTTTTGGGAGTGGCGATGGACGCGTCGATAGACGTCGCCTCGGCGATGGACGAGATAAAGCGGGCCGATCCGGACATCACCCCCTGGCGGCTGATAAGGGCGGGGATGAACGTCGGGACGGACGTTTTGGGGACGATGTCCAACACGCTGGTCTTCGCCTATTTCGGGCTGAGGCTGCTGCTGGTGATGGCCTCGCTGGGGACGAAGATATTCGCCCAGACCTGGATGCAGCTTTTGAGCGTGGAGGTCATATCGGCGGAGGTGGTGAGGATACTGGCGGGGAGCATCGGGATGGTTATGACCATCCCCTTGACCGCCCTGATCGCAGGCTTCTGGTATTGCCGCAAACCCAAGCCGAAGTTTTGATCTTCTACAGCTCCCCGGCCTCCCTCAAAGCCCTCTCCCACAGCTGATCGGATATTCGAAATCCTTTGCTTACCAGCTTGTCAAGCTCCTCTTTCAGCGACCGGATCAAGCCCTTTCTCTTGGCCGCCAGCAACAAGCCCACGGTTCCTATGGGCTTGAGGCCTAGGGTGATCGCTCTTCGCCTCGCGTCCAGATCATCGAGCACCACCGAGGTTATTCCCCTTTCCACCGCTTGAGCTAAAACCTCCGCTTCTCCCTTTCCCAGGCCGCGGAGGAAAACCAGCAGCTCCGGACGGGCTATCCGGCACTCCTTTAACCATTGTGAGAGCGCCTCTTTGATCCGGGCGGTCGCCTCATCTTCTTTGACGAAAACCTCCTCAATAACAGCCCTCGGCGCGAACACGTTTTCAACGCCGATTTTGAGCAGCCCGAGCCTGTCGAGGTGCGCCAGGAAGATCAAGGGTGAGGTGTCCCCAATTCGCTCCCTCATAGCTCCCTGGAGGCCTCTATCTCCCGATCCACTTCCTCGTCCCTGAGGTTTATCGCCGGAACTCCGTATCTGCTGAGCAGGTGGAGGAAGGAAACCTTATCGACGCCAGCGATCTGAGCGGCAAGCCCCGCCGAGACCTTCCCCATCTCGAAAAGTTTGCAGGCGAGCAGGAGGCGGGCTTCCCTTTCAAACTCTTCCCTCGACATCTTCAGGGATTCGGGTAGCCCTTTTGGGATGGGTATGCGGATCTCCTCTGTCACCTGTGATCACCCCCATCAAATCACATCCGCCTTGATGGCGTTGGTGGTGCCCGGCCTGTCGGTGGGCAGGCCGGCGACGATGACGACCCTGTCCCCCTTGGAGAGGAAACCCGAGCTCAAAGCGACCTCCTTCGCCCTGGCAATTAGCCGATCGGTGCTCGATATCTCCTCGATCAGAAACGGATGAACCCCCCAAAACAGCGTCAACCTCCTCAGGACCCTCTCATCGGGCGTGACGGCTATTATCGGTATTCCGGGCCGGTATTTGGATACGAGTCTGGCCGTCGCGCCGGATCTGGTGCAGCAGATTATCGCTTTGGCGGAGATGTCCAGAGCGATGTAACAGGCGGCGTGGGCTATGGCGTCCGGCACGTCCGGCTCAGCCGACATCCTCCTCGCCTCCATCATCCCAACGTAATCGATCGCCTCCTCGGCCTTGACGGCCACCTCCGCCATCACCTCCACCGCCTCGACCGGATGTTTCCCTATGGCCGTCTCCCCCGATAACATCACGGCGTCCGTCCCGTCGAAGATCGCGTTGGCCACATCGCTCACCTCCGCCCTGGTCGGCCTCGGCCTCTCTATCATCGAGGCCAGCATCTGCGTCGCCGTTATCACCGGCTTGCCCCTGTCGTTGGCCTTCCTGATGATCTCCTTCTGCAGGATGGGCACGTCGCAAAGCGGCAGCTCGACCCCCAGATCGCCCCTTGCCACCATCACCCCGTCCGCCTCGGCGATTATCCGATCAAGCTCCTTCAAGGCCTCGTGCTTCTCTATCTTCGCTATGACCGGCACGTCCATCCCCGCCTCGGCTATCCTCCGCTTGATCAGCCTCACGTCCTCGGCGCTCCTGACGAAGGAGATCGCCACCCAATCGACCCCGTTTTTCAGGCCGAACTCCAGATCCTCCAAATCCTTCTCCGTGATCGACGGCACGCTCAAAGAGACGCCCGGCAGATTTATGCCCTTATGAGACGTCAGCTCGCCGCCGACCACCACCCTGCACTTCACCTCCTCCTCGCCTACCTCGACCACCTCCAGCACCATCTCGCCGTCCGCTAGCATGACCCTATCGCCCGGCTTCAGATCCCGGTAAAGCTCCGGGTAGGTCACCGGTATCTCCCCGCCGAGCGTCACGATCTGGCCCTCGCGCAGCTCGATCGACCCCTTGATTTCCCCGACCCTTATCCTCGGCCCGCACAGATCCTGCATTATGGCGATGGGGACGCCGCTTTTCTCCGACGCCTCCCTCACCGCCTCCATCTGCCGGAGGTGTTCGTCGTGCGTGCCGTGTGAGAAGTTTATGCGGGCGACGTTCATCCCGGCGTCTATCATCCGCCGGATCGTATCGACATCCTCCGTCGCCGGCCCTATGGTGCAGACTATCTTCGT
>QNBQ01000054.1 GCA_003645735.1 Candidatus Poribacteria bacterium | reverse complement strand
TTGAACTCCCTCAGCCTCCTTATGATCTCCAGGTTGTGCTCGACCGTCTTGCCGAAGCCTATGCCCGGGTCGATGATGATCCTTTCGGGCGACACCCCTCCCTCCACCGCCCTCTCTATCCTCCCCTTGAGGAAGGAGTAGATCTCGGAGATGAGCGAGTCATACTCGGGCGAAAGCTGCATCGTCTTAGGCGTGCCCTTCATATGCATCAGGACGACCCCTACCTTCGTCTCGGCCGCCAGGGAGATCATCTCGGGGTCCGAAAGGGCTGTGATGTCGTTTATGATCGATGCGCCGCAGTTTATCGCCTCCCTGGCGACGGAGGGTTTGTATGTGTCGATCGAGATGGGCAGGTCTATCCTTTTGGCTATCTCCTCTATGACGGGCAGAACCCTCCTCTTTTCCTCCTCCTCGTCGACCGGGTCGGCCCCGGGGCGGGTCGACTCGCCGCCCACGTCGATTATATCCGCCCCCTCCTCGGCCATCTCCTCGGCCCGCGCGACGGCCGCCTCAAGCGTCATATATCTGCCGCCGTCGGAGAACGAGTCGGGCGTGACGTTTAGAACGCCCATGATCAGGGTTCTTTCGCCGAAGGTCAGCGTCTTCCCGGCGCAGTCCATCCGCCTTATCCCGTTGAAATCGTAGTTCTTGAGGGCCGTTTCGATCTCATCGGCCACCCTTTTGAGCCCGAACGGCTGAAGCCTCAGCTTCTCCAGGAACCTCTCGAACTGCCTGAGCGTCCCCATGACCAGGACGTCGGTCGTCTCCGTCTCCAGGGTCACCGCCTCCCTGGCCGTGGCCACCTCCCCGCCGCAGGCCAGCATCTCCTGTTTCATGATGTTGGCCGCTGGGGTTCTGACCCCTTCGACCTTGACCAGCCGCAGGACGCCTTTGGGGCACATCCGCTCGATCCCATGAGGAGTCGAGCCGATCTCCCGCATCTCACGCCTTATCGATTCGATGTCATCTATCGACAGAACCCTGACCGTCACCTTCATTTTCCCCTTCGGAGTTGATGCTTGCGGGCCGGGGCTCCTGGGGTTGAGGCCTGGGGCCGAGGATCGCCTCTATGTCCTTGGCGTCGAGGACCTCCTTCTCAAGCAATGCCTCGGCCAGCCTTTTAAGCTTGTCCATGTTCTCCTGTATGATCCTCTTGGCCCGCTCATAGCACTCCTGTATGATCCTCTTGACCTCCTCGTCGATCTCCTGGGCGGTCTTCTCGCTGTAATCCTTGAGCCTGGTCAGCTCCTTCCCTAAGAAGATCTGCTCCTCCCTCTTGCCGAAGGTGACGGGTCCGAGCCTGTCGCTCATCCCCCACTCGCACACCATGCTCTTGGCCAGCTCGGTCGCCCGCTGGAAGTCGTCCTTTGCCCCCGTGGTTTGCTCGCCGAAGACGAGCTCCTCGGCCGCCCTGCCGGCCAGCCTCGTGGTTATCTCGGCCAGCAGGTATTTCTTCGTGTAGGTATGCCTCTCCTCCATCGGCAGCTTCTGGGTGACGCCCAACGCCCTCCCCCTCGGTATTATGCTGCATTTGTAGTTCGGATCGCCCTCCGGCAGCAGGTGGGCCACGAGGGCGTGGCCGGCCTCGTGATAGGCCGTCATCCTCCTCTCGTTCTCGCTTATCAGCAGGCTCTTGCGCTCCGGACCCATCATCACCTTGTCCTTCGCCTCCTCCAGACACTCCATATCGACCCACTCCTTGTTCTTGCGGGCGGCGATGAGGGCGGCCTCGTTGACCATGTTCTCGATGTCAGCCCCGGAGAAATAGGGCGTCCCCTTGGCCAGCACGTCCAGGTTCTCCCACACCTCGGGGGCCGCCTTCACCTTGCGGAGGTGGATCTTGAAGATCTCCTTCCTGCCGTTCACGTCCGGCAGGTCGACCACGATCTGCCTGTCGAACCTGCCGGGCCTCAGCAGGGCGGGGTCGAGTATGTCGGGCCGGTTGGTCGCGGCCAGAACTATCACGCCCTCAGATGAGTCGAACCCGCTCATCTCCACGAGGAGCTGGTTCAAGGTCTGCTCCCTCTCGTCGTGCCCCCCGCCTATCCCCGCCCCCCTGTATCTGCCGACCGCGTCGAGCTCATCTATGAAGACGATGCAGGGGGCGTTCTTCCTGGCCGTCTCGAACAGATCCCTGACCCTGCTGTTGTGGAGCAGAACCGGAATCTCCCCTCCGAGGAAGGCCTCGTTCTCGCAGGAGCACAGGTCGTAGACGTATCCGTCGAACGGCTTCTTGGTTATCTCCTCGATCACCAGCTCCCTCTTCTGGCCGGTCGAGATGAAAGCGCCCTTAAGCTCGCCGCCTTGGGAGTCGATCTCGACCTCCATCCCCCGCACCGAGCAGAGCCATATCATCTCCCTTAGGAACCCGGCCGCCCCCTCGTCCAGCAGCGATATCCTCCAGCTCCTCTCCTCCTCCGAGGCGGAGGAGGCTTCCGCCTTCCACAGCCCCAGCTTTACCCCTCCCTCGATGCATCCCTCCAGGTAGTTGAGGAACAGCTCCCTGGGTATATCCCATATGAGATCGGGCGTCTCCCTCTTGCGGGCCGATTTCCTCCCCAGCTCCCTGGCCTGAAGCCTGAAGTATGGGTTGATCTCCCTGCCCAGGCTCCAATCCATGTAAGGGGAGACGAGCGGATCGCCCGGTTTGAGCTCCTTTGTGGGCTTGGCGACCGCCCCCTCGGGCGTCTGGATGAAGACGGAGTGGTCGGCGGTGGCCCGCAGAACGCCGCCCGTATGTTTTATCTCGTAGATCTCCTTGACCTTGTGTCGATAGACGCCCCCCACCTTCTTCCAGGCCGCCCTGCCGGGGATGAGGGCCGGCGGGTAAAGCGATACGTTCCAACCCCGCCTCCTGTTGAGGCTCATCTCCATACTCAAAGCCCAAACACCGCTCACAGGGATCGGCTCATCGCCGTCCTCCTTCCCCTCATAGAACCGATCCACGAACTCCCCGATCGTCGTCAGCCTCGTCCCCTGTGAGTCCCTTATCAGGACGGGCGTATCTCCGGTGACGGATGCGCCCACGCCGACGAACATCTCGACGAAATCGGAGCCGCTTATGCTGAAGAAGGGCACCCCCGCCTCGCCGGCCACCGCCCTGGCCAGCAGCGTCTTGCCCGTCCCCGGAGGCCCCACCAGCAGAACCCCTTTGGGTATCCTGCCGCCCAGCCTCTGATATTTCTTCGGGTCCTTGAGGAAGTCGACGATCTCCTTCAGCTCCTCCTTGGCCTCCTCACATCCGGCCACATCCGCGAACGTCACCTTCGGGTATTTCTCGTCGAACCTCTTGGCCCTGCTCTTGCCGAAGGATAAGGCCTTGTTGCTCGCGCCCTGCATCTGCCTGGAGATGAAGATCATGACGGCGATGAAGAGGATGACCGGGAGCAGGCCGCTGGCGAGCATCGTCACCCACTGCGGGAAGCTTGAAGGGGGCTCGATGTAGAAGGTGATGCCGTATTCCTCAAGCCTCTCCTCAAGCGGGT
The DNA here is from genome assembly GCA_003645735.1 of Candidatus Poribacteria bacterium. GTDB lineage: Bacteria > Poribacteria > WGA-4E > B28-G17 > B28-G17 > B28-G17. The sequence goes on along the minus strand of QNBQ01000054.1, from coordinate 4,240 downwards.
AGTTGGAGAAGGGATCGCGCGGCGTCCTGAACTTGGCGAACGGCCTCTGCTCTATAAACCCCCTCCCGTGAACGGGGAAGTAAAGCGGCTCCTTGAACTCCCCCTCTATCCAATCCTTGCTTATGTAGACCTTGGCGACCTTCCCCTCCTTGATCAGCTTGAGGAAATCGCTGAAGGCCAGGTCGTAAACGTCCGTCTTCTGGGGCCTGAGCACCTGATAGGAGGCTATCAACAGGATGAACGCTATTATGAGCCATACGATCAGTCCCTTGGAATTCCCTTTCATAAGCCGAGATCCCTCGCTTTCCCCTGCGTCTCGGTTTCAGTATACCATACTCCGAGTTGGAGCCGCAAGTTAACCGCGGGATCGCTCCTCCTCGATCTCGATGCCGAACTCGTCCAATATCGTCCGCTCGCCTTCCCCCTCCTCCCTTTTGGAGAGGATCTCCACCAGCTTCGAGAACTCCTCCCTCATCGATCTCACGTTCCTGTGGATCGCCAGGAGCAGCATGACAACTTCCCCCGCCGTCATGAGCAGCAGGGAGGCGAAGATCCACTTCACGACCTGAACGGCGGTCAGCAGGGCCGATATCGGCCCGTTCCTGGCGAAGGAGACGGCTATCGCCCCGGCCCCCCCGAGGAGGGCCAGGAAGCTGACGGTCAGCCCGCCCCGGAAAAGCCACCTCCCGAGCTTTATGAGGAAGGGGAAGCCGTCGTTTGATCTCATGGGATCCGCGGGTTTAGGGGGGCGGAGAACGCCCCCCGCTTCGGTTCACTCGACCCTCTCAACCCTTCCCGTCTGGAGGGATTTGCTGGCGGCCATCTGAAGCTTGTGGGTCTGGAGCGCGTCGGAGTATGGGGACTTTATCCTGGAGGGATCCCCGGTTTTGACCGCGTCTATGAAGATCCTGTCCTCAAGCTCATACGGCCTGACGTTCAGCTCGACCCTCTCCTCGACCCTCGGCTGCAGATCCCCCCTCCTTATCAGCCTGGCCGCTCCGCCCGTTATCTCCACGACGATATCCCTGCATATCACGTCAAGCTCGACCTTATACCCCTGCGACAGGCAGCAGGCGGAGGTGATGTTGGCTATCGCCCCGTTTTTGAACTTGACGTTTATCACGCTCATGTCGTCCACGTCGTAATCCGGCACGTCGGTCATGCTGCCGCTTGCGGCGAACATCTGGACGTATTCGGCGTCGCTGCCGATCAGGTATCTGGCCAGGTCGATTATGTGCGTCGTCTGCTCCACGTGCTGCCCGCCCGAAAGCTCCCTCCTCCTCCACCAGGGGGTTCCGGGGAGGCCGCCCATCCAGTAGCCCAAAGCGCCCAGGATCAGCTTGCCCGAGAGGAACCTCCTGGCCGCCTCGACCGTGTTCATATACCTCCAATGATACCCGACGCTCGTTATTATCCCGCTTTTCTGGACGGCCTCGTTTATCTTCAAGGCGGTCTCCAGATCGACCGCTATGGGCTTTTCGACGAAGAAGTGAACCTTCCTCTCACACGCCAGCAGCTCTTGATCGCCGTGCGCGAAGGGCGGGGTGCAGATGTAGAGGGCGTCGAACTCCTCTTTATCGAACATCTCCCTGAAATCGGTGTATGCCCTGCCGCCGAAGCTCTCGGCGGCGCTTTTGGCCCTCGACTCGTCGATGTCGCACATTGCCACAAGCTCAACGTCGGGGAAGTTCTTCAGGTTGTTCAGATGGGCGCGAGCTATGCCGCCCACGCCTATGAACGCCACCCTGACCCTTTCCATCTTCGACCTCCTGGAAGCCGAATTGAGGTTGTTCAGCTGGTATATTATACCCCCGCCTCCGACGTTCGACAAGGGATGGGATCCGCGGGGAAACCCCAGCCCGGCGATTCCCTTCACTTCAGGGCCTCCACTTGCAAACTCAGCCTTCATCGGGTATAATTTAAGATGCCCAACCGCCGGGCGATGGGATCGATCTGTGGGGGCGATTTGGTCTCGACGGGAGCGGTTGGGGCAGGGGTTGCATGCCGAGGTCCCCGCAACCTCGTAAAAAAGCGGGAGAAAAATAACTGCCGACACCGAACTCGCTCTGGCCGCCTAATTGAGCGGCCCGTCCGCCCGTTCCTCCGCCCGCGGGAACGGGATGGGCGTCGCCGAGCGGGCTGCGCGGCTTGACCCGCCCGGAGGTCAGGCCGCTAAGTTCGATCCGGGCTAGCCGACGGATGACCTTGCCCATGGGGTCGCCGTTGGCGAAACCATAAAACATGGGCTAAGCATGTAGGAGCCTCTGTCACAGCCCTCCCGGACGTGGGTTCGATTCCCACCGCCTCCACCAAAACCCACCTATGATGCATCTCATCAAGATCGATGAATCCCTCCTCAGAAGGATAAAAGCGATCGAGATCCGTGCCCGGAAGCTGGCCGAGGAGATGTTCGCAGGGGAATACCTGAGCGCCTTTAAGGGGAGGGGGATGGAGTTCTCGGAGGTGAGGGAGTATGAGCCGGGGGATGAATTCAGGTTGATAGACTGGAACGTCACCGCCAGAAGGGGATTCCCCCACGTCAAGCGGTTCGTCGAGGAGAGGGAGCTGAGCCTGATCATAACGCTCGATCTGAGCGGATCGATGCTCCCGAAGCTCGATCTGGCCGTCGAGCTGTGCGCCCTCCTGGCCATATCCGCCCTCAAAAACAACGATAAGGCCGGCCTCATAGCCTTCACCGATAGGATCGAGCTTCTCATTCCCCCCTCAAAGGCCAGATCGACCGCCTTCCTCCTCATCCGCAAGCTCCTGACAACCCGCCCCCTTGGGAAAGGGACTGATCTCTCGGTCGCCCTCGACAGGCTGATGAGGATGAGGAGGGGGATAGCCTTCCTCATCTCCGACTTCCTGTGCGAGGGCTTCGAGAGGAAGCTCAGAGCCGCCTCGAAAAAGCACGACCTCATAGCGCTGATAGTCCGGGAGAAAGCGGAGGTTGACCTGCCTTCCCACGGGCTGGTCGAGTTCGAGGATCCCGAGACCGGTCGGAGGGCGTTGATCGATCTATCCGAAGCGGATCGGCTGTCCCGGAAGTTGGAGGAGATGGGGCATGAAAGGAAGGAGATCCTCGCCCGGTGCGGGGTCGATCACGTCGAGATCGCCGTCGGCGAGCCTTACATAGGGAAGCTGATCGAGCTTATGAGAAGGAGGGCCGCCAGGAGATGATCGCCCTTCTCCTCATCGCCTCGCTCGCCCCGGAGATATACCCTCCGAATCCCACCGTCGGCGACCCGATAACCCTCTCCTTCGAGGTCGAAACCCCCTCCGACTGGCTGTTCCTGCCTCCCGAAAGGCTCCCCGGGGGTTTGAAGCTCCTCTCGGCGGAGAGGACGGAGCGGGGCTGGAGGATCGTCCTCGAGATCCGACTCTTCTCCCCAGGGGTCCATATCGTCCGACCGCCATCCCTGACCTTCCTGTCGCCGGAAGGGGTGAGGGAGATCCCGGCGGCCCCGGCGAGGGTGGAGGTGCGGAGCGTTTCGGATGGGAGGATGAGATGGATAAAAACGGCGGATCGGAAAGGCGAACGGGGGCGTATCATCGGGCTGTCACTCCTCATCGGGGGGATCAGCACCACGGCGCTCATCGCTTACAGGTCTTCGAAGAAGATCAACCCCCCCGAGGAGAGGGCGATCGAGGAGATCGAACGGGTGGAGCGGATGGGGCTGATCCTCAAAGGCGAAACGAGAAAACACTGCTCCCTCATCCTCGATCGGGTGAAGCTCTACCTGGAGGAGACGTTCGGAACGCCGGTGAGGGCGATGAGCACGGAGGAGATCGGCGGGTTGATCGACGACCCGGAGTTGATCTCCCTGCTGAGGGAGGGGGATGCTGTGAAGTTCGGCGGGCGGATCCCCTCGAAACGGGAGGCCCAGCTTTTCGCTGAAAGGGCGAAGCGGATCGTCCGGAGGCTCTCGGTCTGTCAAAAGGACAAGGAACGGGATCGCTGATGTTGTCAAAATGACAGCTGGAGCCGACGCGGGAAAGGAGATCCCACCCGATATCGAGCGGTTCGGAGCTGGCACGCAAATTGCATGCAAAGTTTCAGCACGGATCGATCGGTTCGGAAAAACCTTCTTCAGGGGGGTGAGCGATATGGCTTTGATGAGGTGGAGGCCGTTCAGGGATCTGCTGAGCCTTCAGGAGGAGGTGAACAGGCTGTTCGACGAGCTGTTCGAGAGGTTCCCCTCCAGGCTGGATCTGTTCGAAAGCGGCTGGTCCCCGAGGG
>QNBQ01000053.1 GCA_003645735.1 Candidatus Poribacteria bacterium | reverse complement strand
CTCCTGGAGAACGACGAATTTTTGAGGCGGTTCGGGGTCGAGATGGAGCGGTTCGGCGGCAACACGGTTCTGGTCAGGGGCGTCCCCTCCACTTTGAGGAACGACGAGATAGAGGGGGGGGTGATGGAGGTTCTGGAGCGGCTGAGGGACGGGCTTAAGATACTCACGCCCTCCGAGCTCGCGAGGGAGATGCTGGCGACCATAGCGTGTAGGTCGGCGGTCAAGGCCGGCGAGAGGCTTTCGGAGGCGGAGATGGAAAGGTTGTTGGAGGAGCTGGCCCAAACCGATCTACCCTTTAACTGTCCTCACTCCCGTCCGACGATCGTGAGGCTCTCGAAGGAGGAGCTGGAGTCGAGGTTCAGGCGGCGCTGAAGCTCTCTTCGCTTGACACCCTCGACCCCCTCCTTGTATAATTGCCCTAAGCCCCCAGCAAGCTGAGGGACAGCCCTTTTCGACCCGAAAAGGGCTGTTTGATTTATCCCAGCGTCGAGAGGGCCGAGATGAGAAGCGACAGGGTGAAGAAGGGCTATGAGAGAGCCCCCCACAGGGCTCTGCTTTACGCGACGGGGCTGTCCAAAAGGCAGCTCGATTCCCCCTTCATCGGCATAGCCAGCTCCTTCACCGACCTGGTGCCGGGCCACGTCCAGATGAGGGAGCTGGAGAGGGCGATCGAGCGGGGGATACATTTCGCGGGCGGAACCGCCTTCATCTTCGGCGTGCCGGCCATATGCGACGGGATAGCGATGGGGCACGAGGGGATGAAGTTCTCGCTGCCCTCCAGGGAGCTCATAGCCGACGTGATCGAGTCGATCGCCCAGGCGCACGCGCTCGACGGGCTGGTTCTGCTGACCAACTGCGACAAGATCACCCCCGGAATGCTGATGGCGGCGGCCAGGCTGGACATACCGGCGGTGGTGGTGACCGCCGGCCCGATGTTGGCCGGGATGCACAGGGGTAAGCGCAGGTCGCTGGTCAGGGACACGTTCGAGGCGGTCGGACAGTTCAACGCCGGGCTGATAGATGAAAAGGAGCTTGAGGCGTTGGAGATGGCCGCCTGCCCCGGGGCGGGGTCCTGCCAGGGCATCTACACGGCCAACACGATGGCCTGCGTTACCGAGGCGATGGGGATGTCCCTCCCGGGGTGCGCCACCGCGCTGGCCGTGAGCGCCAAGAAGAAGAGGATCGCCTTCGAAAGCGGATACAGGGTCGTCCAGCTCGTAAAGGAGAACATCACCCCGCGCAGGATCATGACCAGGGAGGCGTTTGAGAACGCGATACGGATCGACCTGGCCCTGGGCGGATCGACCAACGCGGTGCTGCACCTGATGGCCATAGCCCATGAGGCGGGCGTCGATCTGGATCTGGAGACCTTCGACAGGCTGAGCCGTCAAACCCCGCACATCGTCAACATCCGGCCCGGCGGCGAGTATTTCATGGAGGATCTGGAATACGCCGGCGGCATACCGGCCGTAATGAAGGTTCTGGGCGATCTGATGCACGACAACCCGACGGTCTCGGGCCTTACGATAAGACAGATCGCCGAGTCGGCTGAGGTGATCGATCAGGACGTCATCCGCCCCCTGGACAACCCTTACCACCGGGAGGGCGGCATAGCGGTGCTCTGGGGGTCGCTGGCGCCGGACGGGGCGGTGGTCAAGCAGACGGCTGTCAGCGAGTCGATGATGAGGTTCGAGGGGAGCGCGAGGGTCTTCGACTCGGAGGAGGAGGCGATGGAGGCGATACTGGGCGATCGGATCAGGCCGGGCGACGTCGTGGTGATAAGATATGAGGGGCCGAAGGGCGGGCCCGGGATGAGGGAGATGCTCTCGCCCACCTCGGCCATCGTCGGAAAGGGGCTGAGCGAGTCGGTCGCCCTGATAACCGACGGGAGGTTCTCGGGCGGCACGCGCGGCCCCTGCATAGGACACGTCTCCCCGGAGGCGGCCGAGGGAGGGCCTATAGCGCTCGTGAGGGACGGGGACAGGATACTGATCGACATACCCAACAGAAAGCTTGAGCTGCTGGTCGATCCCGAGGAGCTTAAGAGGAGAAAGGAGGAGTGGAGGCCGCCCGAGCCGAAGGTCAAAGCCGGATACCTGGCCAGATACGCCAAACTGGTGAGATCCGCGAACACCGGGGCGGTGTTCGCCGGCTGAAAAAACCCAAAGCCGGGGAGGGGTGATAGCCGAGATGAAGATGAGGGGCGCGAAGATTTTGTTGGAGAGCTTGAAGAGGGAAGGCGTCGAGGTGATGTTCGGGATACCTGGAGGGGCGATAATACACGTCTTCGACGACCTCTACGACGACCCCGACATCAGGTTCATACACGTCAGACACGAACAGGCGGCCGCCCACGCCGCCGACGGATACGCCAGGGCGACGGGCAAGGTCGGAGTGGCCATAGCCACCTCCGGGCCGGGCGCGACGAACCTCGTGACCGGCATAGCGACGGCATACATGGACTCGATCCCCATCGTCACCATAACCGGCCAGGTGCCGACCTACCTCATGGGGAACGACGCGTTTCAAGAGGTCGATTTCATAGGGATAACCCGGCCAATATGCAAGCACAGCTACCTTATAAGGTCGGCCTCCGAGGTGGCCCAGATCGTCAAACAGGCCTTTTACATCGCCAAAACGGGCAGGCCCGGCCCGGTGATAATCGACTTCCCGAAGGACGCCCAGACCGACGAGGCGGTCTTCGAATACCCCGAAAGGGTTGAGATAAGGGGATACAAGCCCACCTATGAGGGCCATCCCAAGCAGATAGCCAAGGCGGCGGAGCTCATAAACAACGCCAAAAGGCCCGTTATCCTGGCCGGCGGAGGGGTGATCGCATCCGAAGCGTGGGAGGAGCTGAGACGGTTCGCCATCAAAACCGGCATACCGGTCACGACCACCCTGATGGGCCTGGGCTCCTTCCCCGAAACACACCCCCTCTCGCTCAAGATGCTGGGGATGCATGGGACGCGCTACGCCAACTACGCCGTCAGCAACTGCGACCTCCTCATCTGCATAGGCGCCAGGTTCGACGACAGGGTAACCGGCAAGGTGGACAAGTTCGCCCCCGAGGCGAAGATCATCCACATCGACATCGACCCCTCCTCCATAGGCAAGACGGTGGCCGCCGACGTGCCCATAGTTGGGGACGCCAAGAGGATATTGAGGGAGCTGATCAAGCTCGTAAAACCCCTCGATATCCAGCCGTGGATAAAGCAGATAGAGGAGTGGAAGCGGAAATATCCGCTTACCTACAAACAGAGCTCCGATAGGGTCAAGCCGCAGTTCGTGATCGAGCAGATATACGAGGCGACGAGGGGGGAGGCGGTGATCGTGACGGACGTGGGCCAGCACCAGATGTGGGCCGCCCAGTTCTACCAGCACACCAAGCCTCGCCACTTCCTCTCCTCCGGGGGGCTGGGGACGATGGGCTACGGCTTCCCGGCGGCCATAGGCGCCCAGGTGGGCTGCCCCGATAAGCTGATATTCGTCATCTCCGGCGACGGGAGCTTCCAGATGAACATGCAGGAGCTGAGCACGGTCGTCATGTATAACCTGCCGGTCAAAGTGGCCATAATCAACAACTCATACCTGGGGATGGTCAGGCAGTGGCAGGAGCTGTTCTTCAACAGGAGGTATTCGGCGGTCTACTTCAAGTTCAACCCCGACTTCGCCAAGCTGGCCCAGACCTTCGGGATCAAGGGGATAAGGGTGGAGAGGCCGGAGCAGGTCAGGCCGGCCATCGATGAAGCCATTGACACAAACGGCCCCGTGGTGATAGACTTTATCGTCGACTCGGAGGAGAACGTCTTCCCGATGGTTCCGGCCGGGGCTCCCTTGGAGGAGATGATCGGGGGGATGGCGTGATGGGGAAGAAGGAGATGGAAAGACACACGATCTCGGTTCTGGTCGAAAACAGGTTCGGCGTGCTGGCCAGGATAGCCGGGCTTTTCAGCGGAAGGGGATATAACATCGACAGCCTGACCGTGGCCGAGACGGAAAACCCCGAGATATCCAGGATGACGATCGTAGTGCGCGGTGACGAGAGGATCCTGGAGCAGATAACGAAACAGCTCAACAAGCTGATAGACGTGATCAAGGTTTCCGATATAACGTCCGTGAACCACGTGGAGAGGGAGCTCGCGCTGATAAAGGTGGCGGCCGACGGCCAAAAGAGGGTGGAGATAATCCAGCTGGCAAACGTCTTCAGGTGTCACATAGTGGACGTGTCGCCCGACAGCCTGATAGTCGAGGCCGTGGGCGACGAGGAGAAGATAAACGCGATCATCAACCTGCTCAAGCCCTACGGCATAAAGGAGCTCGTGAGAACCGGCAAGGCCGCCATAACCAGGGGATAAGGCTTTCAAAAAACCCGGCTTCAGAGGTGAGGAGATGGCGAAGATATACTATGACAAGGACGCCAACCTCGACGTTTTAAAGGACAAGGTGATAGCGATCATCGGCTACGGGAGCCAGGGCCACGCCCAGGCCCTGAACCTGAGGGACAGCGGCCTGAACGTGATCGTCAGCGAGCTTGAGGGGACGCCGAACTACGAGCTGGCCAAACAGCACGGCTTCGACCCGCTTCCGGCCTCCGAGGCCGCCCAAAAAGCCGATCTAATCCAGATGCTGGTGCCCGACCACGTCCAGCCCGAGGTCTACTACAAGGATATCGCCCCACACATGAAACCCGGCAAGATATTGGGCTTCTCCCACGGGTTCAACATCCACTACAACCAGATCGTCCCGCCCAAAGAGGTGGACGTCATAATGGTCGCCCCCAAAGGGCCGGGACACCTGCTGAGGAGGGAGTTCGAGAGGGGGGCCGGCGTTCCGTGCCTGGTGGCCGTGTATCAGGACGCGTCGGGCGAGGCGATGGAGATCGCCCTGGCCTACGCCAAGGGGATCGGCGGGACGAGAGCCGGCGTCATAGAGACGACCTTCAAGGAGGAGACGGAGACGGATCTCTTCGGCGAGCAGGTGGTCCTGTGCGGAGGGGTTGTGGAGCTTGTCAGATCGGCCTTCGACACGCTCGTCGAGGCCGGATATCAGCCGGAGATCGCCTATTTCGAGTGCCTGCACGAGCTGAAGCTCATAGTCGACCTGATGTATGAGGGCGGCATCAGCTACATGAGGTATTCGGTCAGCGACACGGCGGAATACGGCGATCTCACCAGAGGCCCCAGGGTGATAAACGAGTCGGTCAAGGCCGAGATGAAAAAGATCCTCAAGGAGATCCAAACCGGAGAGTTCGCCAGGGAGTGGATACTGGAGAACAAAGCGGGCAGGCCGGTCTTCAACGCGCTCAGAAAGCAGACCAAAGAGCTGCTCATAGAGAAGGTGGGAAGGGAGCTTCGCAGGATGATGCCCTGGATAGAGGCCAAGGAGGTGGATCTCTGAGGGCTTTCGGGGCGGGCAGACCCGCCCCTTTAAGACCGCGATGAACGATAAGCTCAAAGAGGCGCTGGAGGAGTATTTGTCGATCATACGGGATTTGAGGTCACATCTGCTCGACCTGAAGGAGGCCGGCTTCGCCGAGGTGAGGTCGCCGATCCCGGATGAGGAGCCGGCGAAGGGGAACGTCGAGCTGCTTGATAAGCATCGGATCATCGCCATAGAGACCAAGCCCCAAAAGCCGTCCGGATCGATCTCGGCGATCCCCACATCCCCCCTGCTCTTCTCCGGCATCGCCCCCGCTTCCATCTTCGCGGCCCATGATATGGAGGGGTTGAAGAGGGAGGTGCTGAACTGCAAGAGGTGCCCCCTCTGGAGGGAGCGGACGAACGTGGTCTTCGGGGATGGGGATGAGAACGCCGACTTGATGTTCATAGGCGAGGCGCCCGGGGAGGAGGAGGATCTACAGGGCATCCCCTTCGTCGGCAGGGCCGGCGGGAAGCTAAACGAGATGCTTCAAAAGGTGGGTATCTCCCGGGAGGAGGTATACATCACGAACGTGGTGAAATGTCATCCCCCCAGAAACCGCGATCCCCAGCCCAGCGAGATAGATGCGTGTGAGCCTTTCCTGATCCGACAGATAGAGCTTATAAAGCCCAAGCTCATCTGCGCCCTGGGCAGGCACGCCGCCAACACGCTGCTTAAAACCCGGAGTTCCCTGGGGAGGCTGAGGGGTAAGTTCTACGATTTCCACGGGATCAAGCTCTTCGTCACCTATCACCCCGCTTTCATCCTCAGAAACCCCGGCTTAGAGGATCGGATGCTGGCCGATTTCAGGAGGCTTAAAGCCGAATACGACAGATTGAGATCCGAATAACGGGGGATTGATACGGGTGATCCCGACCTGGCTGAGGATATCCCTCAGGGGAGCGGGCAACTACTTCATGGGCCGCCCCCTCTGCGTCTCGATCGAGGTCACCCACTCCTGCACCGCCAACTGTAAGCATTGCGATAAAGGTGGGATAAAGCCCGGCGAGCGGAGGGTCGAGCCGGAGGAGTATGCTCGAAGGCTTAGAGAGCTGGGATCGCCCCCCGTGGTTCAGATATCGGGGGGAGAGCCCCTTCTGAGGGAGGACGTGTTCGACGTCATAAGGGCGATCAAAAGCGGCCCTCTCCCGTTCGTCATCTTCGTCACAAACGGCTCGCTGCTCGACGAGCGGAGCTACCTGGAGCTTAAAAGAGCGGGGGCGGACAGGATATCGATCTCGCTCGATTTCCCCGACGAAAGGCACGACCTCTTCAGGAGGAGGCCGGGGCTTTTCGAGCATCTGTCCGAGCTGATCCCCTACCTCGCCCGAAGATACGGGGGATGCGACATCGCTCTCAACACGGCCATAACCAGGGAGAACCTCCCCTACATCTGCGATATCGCGCTGAAGGCGCATGAGTGGGGGATCGGAATCTCCTACAGCGCATACACCGTCCTCAGGACGGGGGATGAGTCGCTGATGCCCTCCCGCGAGGAGGTAGACCTGCTGGGGAGGCTCGTGGAAAGGCTGATCCGGATGAGGAAGGCCGGCGTGAGGATACTCAACCCGCCCAGCATCCTGAGGAAGATCGTCAGGTATTTCAGGGACGGCGAGATACCGGGGTGCGGCGCCGGCAGGAGCTTCCTGGTCATAAGGCCGGACGGGGGGATGAACCCCTGCTCCATGTTCCCCGACCTGATCTTCGATTCGCCCGATGAGCTGAGGGAGTTTGCCAGGAGGAACAGGTGCGGCAAATGTTACGTGGCCATCAGGGCGTATTCGGACAGGAAGGTCTGGGAGTTCATCGCCGACGGCAGGTTTCTGATCCGCATTCCGTCCGAGGGAGGAACGCTCCGTGAGGGCGTTGATCGCGCTCTTCATCTTAAGCCTGATCTCGACGCCCCTTCTCAGGTCGGATGAGGGGTGTTGGGAGCTTAAGGAGGAGTTCGACGGCAGGCCGAGGGGATGGAGGCTGGAGGGGGACTGGAGGGTCGAGGACGGCCGCCTCTTAGGGAGGGGAAGCGCCTGGGCCGAGCCGGAAACCCTTCCTCTTTACAACTTCTCCGCAAGGGTCAGGGCCAGGCTGATCAAAGGCGGGTTCCACATCAACTTCAGAAGCCTGGCCGACCGGAGGTATCTGCTGGGGGTCAACGGCGAGGAGATATACCTGGTGAAGGAGATCGGGGGGAGGTTCATCGAGCTTAAGAGGCTCCGGCCCGGCCTTTCGAGGGGGAGATGGTATGAGATCGCGATCCTGGCCGCCGGGGAGCACGTCAAGGTCTACTTCGACGGCAGGCTGAGGACGAGCTTCACCGATTCGGACGATCCGCTGCTCGTGGGGAAGTTCGCGCTGGAGGTTCTGGAAGGGTCGGAGGCGGCCTTCGACCGGGTCGAGATCACGGCTGTCAGGCCGGCCGAGGAGGGGAGATGGGTCAGGCTGGGCGGCCCTCCCGGCGGGCTGGGATATGACATCAGGATACACCCCCGAAACAAGAGGATAATGTTCG